>NZ_JAOARZ010000001.1:0-3994 GCF_025210255.1 Donghicola sp.
GCGCCCACAAGCATGGCAACGCCGAGCGCTGCGGCGGTCAGTTTCTGGAATATCATTGGGGCAACATCCTCCCTACCCACTGCGGTTCTTGTCCCGCTCTTTGGAGCGGGTCTGGCTATTGAGCCCGGTATTCGAACAAACATCGAATACCGCATCAACTTAGAGGCAGCCCGAGTTGGAGTCAAGGGGTCTGCTCCGGCTGGGGGCAGAATGACACCCTAAGGCTGGGTGTCATCGGTTTTTCCACCTGTATTCGCCCGTGAGCAGGATATGCGCCCATCCGAGGGGCGAGATATGCGCCAGGAGTTGAGATGAACAATCGAGACCAGCCCGCTTTCGCGTGGTGACGGCATGTCCAAGGTGCTTAGTATTCCAGTAGATGATGATCGCGGCCAGCAGGTTCAGCCCGGCCAAGCGATAGTGCTGTCCTTCAGAGGTTCGGTCTCGGATTTCGCCCTGACGCCCGATGCGTAGGGCGTTTTTCAAGGCGTGGTGTGCCTCGCCTTTGTTCAGGCCGATTTGTGCGCGGCGCTGCATGTCAGCGTCAAGCAGCCAGTCGATAATGAACAGGGTGCGTTCAATGCGCCCGATCTCCCGTAAGGCAACAGCCAGCTCGTGCTGACGGGGATACGATGCGAACTTCCTCAACAGCTGGCTGGGTGGCATGACACCCGCCGCCATAGTGGCGACGGCGCGCAAAATGTCCGGCCAGTTTTCAGTGATCAGCTTTTCTCTGATCTTTCCGCCGACCAACCCGCGGATTCCCTTCGGCGTCGCAGCGGGGTCGAAGAGATAGAGCCGTTTTGACGGCAGGTCGCGGATGCGGGGAACGAAGCGATAAGACAGGAGCGCGGTTGCCGCGAAGACATGATCCGTGAACCCCCCGGTGTCTGCATATTGCTCTTTGACCGTCTTCCCCACCTCGTTCATCAGTAGGCCGTCCAGAATGTATGGGGCCTCACTTACAGTCGCAGGGATGTTCTGTGTGGCAAACGGACCGAATTGGTCAGAGACATGGGTGTAGGCCTTTAAACCGGGCTCCTGCCCATACTTCGCATTGATGAGGTTCATCGCCTCGCCATGCCGCGTTGTTGGAAAGAACTGACCGTCGCTTGAAGCTGTCATCCCGCCGCCCCAGAATTGCGCCATCGGCAAATTGGCCTGCGCCTCGATCACCTTGGCGAGCGCCCTGTTGATGGCATCGCTTTCAACATGCCACCGGGACAAGCGCGAGAGTTGGAAGTAGTCATGTGAACTGGTCGCCTCGGCCATTTTACTGAGGCCAAGGTTCAATCCCTCGGCCAGCAGCACGTTTAACAACCCGATGCGATCCTTGCAGGGAACGCCGGTGCGCAAATGCGTGAAGGCTTCGGTGAAGCCGATATCGTCATCAA
Source organism: Donghicola sp. (assembly GCF_025210255.1). NCBI lineage: Bacteria > Pseudomonadati > Pseudomonadota > Alphaproteobacteria > Rhodobacterales > Roseobacteraceae > Donghicola > Donghicola sp. The sequence continues at coordinate 1,395 of NZ_JAOARZ010000001.1, forward strand.
CTTCCTGCAGCAGATCGGTGATCCGAACGGCGGGCAGGCGGCCATAAAGATCAAGCACCATACCATCAGCATCCGCCGGGATCGCTGCCGTCAAACGATCAACCTTGAGAATGCCGTTCTCGATTGAACCGCCGGGAATCGCGCCGGTTCGAGTGGCCTTGGCCAAACGCTTCATACCTTCTGCCAGCCTTGCCTTGCGAACATCGAGCCAGATCTCAGGCTCGAATGGCATCGTCAGGCGCGGGCACGCCTTGGCTGTTTCTATCGGTACCAAAGCTTGTTTCAGATCAGCGTAACGCCGGGAATGGGGTAGCCAGATATCGCCGGATCGGAACGCTTCACGCACCTGGAACAACACAGCGACCTCCCAGAGCCGATTGTCACCTGGGTCCTGGGCATTGAGGTGTTGATGCCATTTCGAGGTTCGGCGCAAGAAGCCAACCTGGCGGAGTGCGTCGGTTTGATCATCGGCGATGACCTTAGTTGCCTGCATTAAAGGTGCCGCCACCGGGGCGGCGCAGATATCGAGTGCCCGCAGCATTCTTGGGGCATAGCGGCGAAACCGATGATACCCATGGGCGACATGAGACAACGCGTCGGCTGCCATCGTGTCGGTCAACTCGGCTGCGGTTGTCACCATGCTTTCGAGTTCAGACCAGCCGCACGCAACTTCGACGGCGGCATCAAGGGACGCGCCATCTGCCTTGGCTTCCAGCAGGGCAGCACCCAGATCCTTGAAGGAAAGCAGTGTCTCACGCAGCGAAGATCTGGCATCCGCGATACGTGCGTCGGACAGCCTTTTCGCATCCCGCCAGGTCTTTCCAACAATCCGGTCGTGGGTTTCGATCACGGCATCGGCGATGGCAGCCTTCCACTCTACCGCACAGACAGCGAGGATCGCCAAGCGCCGGTCACTGGTGATATCGCGTAAACCGTCGGCAAAGTAGCGCTCGCCCTGGCGGCGCAGGCGGGTGATCCGATGTGGCGGTATGTCGGACAGAATGTCCGGTGATAGGCCCAATTCTTGCAAAAACTCCAACCGGTCCAGAAGCCGTGATGCTCCCGCCGAGTTGCTGCCTGCCTCGAAACGGCGAAGCCAGATGAATCGGGTGACATTACCATCCACGATCTCGGTCAACAGCGCGTCCAGGCGTTCTTTCATTTCATCGGCGATCCTGTTGGTGATCCGGCATTCGGTCTGGCGTTCAGCCGAAACCAGAGCATCTGCGCACAGCCGTTCGATGACAGAGATGCCGGGCAGGATCACCTGCGACCGGCGGCACTCTTCGATAAATCGGCGCGCCAGATCTTCGTTGGATCGGGCAGTTTCCGCTTCATTCTCAAGCCAGGCCTTCAAACTGCGCGCGCCTTGGCCCGAGAACATCTTGAAGCCATAGATATGGCGCAGGGCGCGCAGGTGCTGCTGACGGGTTTGCCGACGTGCAGCATAGGGTAAGACTTCGTCGCCGATCAGACCCAACTGGGCCGCGATGAAACGCAATACTTTTTCCGGGATGACCTCGCCAGATGACAACAGCCGCCCAGGATAGCGTAGGACACAGAGTTGAAGTGCAAAGCCGATCTTGTTCTCTGGCCGCCGCCGTTCGTTGATATGTTCAATATCGTCGTCTGCCAGCGTGTAATGCCGCAACATCAAGGTCTCGTCAGTTGGCAGGTCGAAAAGCGCCGAACGCTGGCGCTCGGTCAAGATGGACCGTCTTGGCATTCTGGAATGTCCTTGTTAATCAGATGTCTGTTCGGGACATACCTCGCACCAGCAAAATTAACGACTTGCAAGTTCAAATTCCAAGGAGGTTCAACTGGGACAGCGCGCAGCCATCTATGCCAGAGTTTCCACCGCCGATCAGTCGTGTGAAAGGCAGGTGATGGAACTGACTGGTTTCGCAGAACGCGGCGGTTATGAGGTGATCGGTGTATTCAAAGAAACGGCCTCGGGTGCCTCCGCCAATCGTGTTGCCCGGAACCGAATTCTCGATCTGGCTCAAGCGCGGCAGATAGATGCCATCCTTGTCAGCGAGTTGTCCCGGTGGGGCCGCTCCACTCAAGACCTGTTGGACACTTTGAATAAGCTGGCTGGCTGGAAGGTTTCGGTCGTCGCCATGAGTGGCATGACTTTCGAGCTGGACACGCCGCATGGCCGGATGATGGCGACCATGCTGGCAGGAATTGCCCAATTTGAACGCGACTTGCTCAGCGAACGCGTCAAATCAGGCCTTGCTGCGGCCCGGGCACGCGGCAAGAAGCTCGGGCGCCAACCCGGACAACGACCGAAATCCGACAAGCTTGCACCGAAAGTCGTTCAAGCTGTGGCAGAGGGGCGCTCATATCGGTGGATTGCCCGCGATCTTGGTATCAGCAAAAACACCGTGCTCGACATAATGAAACGACACAGGGACAACTCTTAGGGTGTCATTCTGCCCCCAGCCGGAGCAAACCCCAGTCAATTCGGGCTGACGGTCCCGGTTGCAATCTTCAAACGAATGAGAGGCTGCCCCAGCGGCAGGTCAGAGCATCGCGCCCGCGATCAGCAGGGCGGTCATGACGATCACGTAATAGGTCAGGATGAATGGCCCGTTCCA
>NZ_JAOARZ010000002.1:0-4256 GCF_025210255.1 Donghicola sp.
GAAATTGCGTCAAAGTCCACCTGTGGCAAAACCCTGACGACCGTCCGCACAGACAATTCGCGCAACGCCAGTCGCAGAAGATGAAAGGGTTCGACACCCATCCGGCAGAAGGTCTGACGCTTGCTTCGTGGACACGATAGCGCCGCGATCCGAGCAGTCTTCAAGACTTCCTGCACATCCCCCAAGCATGAAACCCGACAACAGCAACGCGCCTACGCGTACCTTCCCGCGCACATCACGGCCTGTCGCGGACCACGACTGGAATCGCGGAGGTTATGGGCTCGGTCGTTTCCTCGATAGTATCCTTTGCCTTGTCGGAATGGCACGATTTTCCCATGAACTTGTGCATCACGAGATGCGCCCCAACGCACAGCAGGAGCGGGGCGAAAGCCGCTGCATTGCCCCACATGCCCGCCAATGTGCCGCCGGCAAGAAAAAACCCCGCAACGGGCAGCAGCATGACGACGCAACACGCCATCATACCATAATGCATGAGCCTGTCCGTGATCGGCTTTTTTCTGTGGCTGTGGTGGTCCATGACACCCTCTTTGTCTCGTTCTTTACGCCATTTGCGACCCTCCAGCAGGGTAAGGTCAAGGATACAAATGGATACACTTCTCGCGGCCTTGTCAGGTTGCCTGATGCCGGGTCTCCCGTAAAAGAGATGCAACAGACCTGAGGCTAGGAGTGTGTCATGAAGACGTCGCGAAACAACACGGTCAATCGACGAAAGCTATTGGGATATGCGGCTGTCGCTTTGGCCGCACCAAGCGTGGTTCGAGCCGAAATCATTCGCCGCAACATCTCTTCTTTCCAAATTCATGAATGGCAAGATCACTTCGACACGCTGGGAAAGGGGATCATCATCTCCGATACCGTGACGAAGGCGCTTCAGCATTGGACGGCGAATGGCGAGATGCGGATCTACCCGACATCGGTTCCGCTGACCGATGATCTCACGAAACGCGGTTACACCGAAGTGGTGGAAAAACGCAAAAACCCCAGCTGGGCACCGACGCCCTCCATGCGGGAGCGCAATCCGGAATGGCCCGCACTTATCCAGGGGGGTGATCCGGACAACCCATTGGGCACCCGCGCACTGTACCTGTCGTGGCAATATTATCGTATCCACGGGACACAGGATACGCGCAAGATCGGCCGTCGGTCGTCAAATGGCTGTATCGGTCTGTTCAACGAACAGATCGAGGAAGTCTACGAGCGGGCGCCTGTCGGCACTCAAGTCAAACTCATCTGACCCACCGGGCAAGGCGGAAGATACAGGCATGGACAAATTGACTGCGCTGATTGGTGCCGTTTTTGTTATCGGCGGGGGTTTTGCCGTTTGGCAATTCGTTGGAGCCGAAGATACAGCGGTTGGCCACTCCATGACGCCACCTGACACAAGCGAGATCGCTGAAGGCGGCCCAATCGTTCAGGTAAAGCTACCTGACGAGCTTTCGCAGCAGGCGGCGCTTGGAAAGAGCATATTCGAAGCAAAGTGTTCTGAGTGTCACGGTGAAAATGCTGCCGGTCAAAACGGTGTTGCGCCGCCTTTGGTACACAAGATTTACGAGCCAGGCCACCATTCGGACATGGCCTTTGTTTTGGCAGCTCAAAATGGCGTGCGTGCGCATCACTGGAATTTCGGTAACATGCCAAGGATCGAGGGATTGACCCAGGGAGATGTCAAGATGGTGGCCGCCTATGTCCGCGAACTACAGCGGGCCAACGGGATCGACTGATGCGTTGGATCCGGATCAGTAGGTGGATTCTGTCGATCGTTTTCGGCCTTTTCCTAGTGGTTCTCGGGGTGCCTGAGGCGCCAGCGTATCATGGCGAGGCATCCTTGGCGCAAGAATTTCACGCTCACGAAGATGTAGGGTCATCGACGAACGAGGCTTCTGGCCACTGTCATCCGGGACTCGATTGTTCTGTCCCGGCAGCGTTGTTGCTCCAGCCATACGTGGTTTACGAGCCTCATTTTCTGAAGGCTGTCATGCAAGGCGGCAAGACCCAACGAACCGAATTGCACCCCACCAGCGATCCTCCACCGCCACGACAGTGGGTCTGATTTCACATCTTTCGAAAAAGCAGACCCAAAGAAGGATCGAAGACATGAAAAAGACGACTATCGCAACGGCAGTGTTGATTGCAGGGACCGCAGCCACTGCATTCGCCCATAGCGGCGCCACCGGCATCGTAAAAGAGCGCATGGATGCCATGCTGGCAATGGGGAAGGCGGTCAAGACCGTGGCTCCCATGATGCAGGGCGCAACATCCTACGACGCGGGAACAGTGCGAAATGCCGCGCGCCTGTTCCAGCAGCACGCCGGTGAGAGCATGACAAAGCTGTTCCCCGAGGGCACAGGGGGTATGCCCTCGGAAGCCAAAGACGAGGTGTGGACCGATTGGGACCGCTTCGCCGCATTGGCAAGTCAGCTGGAAGAATACTCTGAAGGCCTGGAACGTGCGGCCGACAATGGATTGGGCGGCATGGGAGGCAATACCTCCACGGGTGGCACCTCGATGATGGGCGGCGGGTCCATGATGGGAAGCGGGTCCATGATGGGAAGCGATACAACCATGATGGGCGGGAGCACGATGATGGGCGGAGGCGGCATGATGGATGCTGCCGCCATTGCCGAAATGCCCGCCGATGCGGCATTCGCGATGACGACCCAGGTCTGCTCGGCTTGCCATGAACGCTTCCGGGCGGAAGAAGACTGACCATGCGACGGTTCCTGACGTTAGTCAGCGGGGTCGCCGTGCTGGGCGCGGCCGGTCTCGGCGCGGTGATTGCATGGCCTGTCGGCAGTGCGGTGGCGCCGATCGCATCAGCGGGCAATGTCGACCGGGGCGCGTATCTGGCGCGCGCCAGTGGGTGCATTGCCTGTCATACCAATTTCGAAGCGGGCGGCGCGCCACTTGCCGGAGGGGCGCCGCTCGAAACCCCGTTCGGAACGTTCTATCCGCCCAACCTGACGACCGACCCCGAACATGGCATGGGCGAATGGACGGCAGCACAGTTCGCAAAAGCCGTGCGGCAAGGCATCGGCCCCGATGGAACGCCGTACTATCCGTCTTTCCCGTACACCTTCTATGCGGATTTTTCTGATCAGGATATCGCTGACCTCTGGGCGGCGTTTCAAACCGTGCCGCCCGTGGACGAGCCTGCACCAGAAAATGATGTCAGCTTCCCATTCGACCAACGATGGGGGCTGAAGCTCTGGCGAGCGGCGTTCTTCTACGATCCGGATACCGAACCGATTGAAGGGCGAAGCGACGCATGGAATCGAGGACGGGAATTGGTGCGCGGTGCGGCACATTGCGGAGCCTGCCATACGCCGCGCAATCTTGCGGGAGGCCGCGATATCGGTGCTTCCTTTGCAGGCAACGCCCAGCTTCCCGGTGGCAGCAAGGCCCCCGCGATACGGCCAAAAGACCTGGTCAAAAATGACTGGACGGTTTCAAACCTCGCTTATGCGCTCCAGACCGGCATCACCCCTTCGGGCGATGCTTTCGGCGGCAGCATGGCGGAAGTGGTTCGCGAGGGAACTCGGTTTCTGACACCTGCCGATCGCGAAGCGATGGCGCTTTTCCTGCTGAACAAGGACACGGTCGAGGCGGAGAACCCCGCTTCGAACTAACATCACGCGGGGGTAACAAACCCCCGCTTTCTCGAGGATCGAAATGAAACAAACACGTCGGGATTTCTTGCGCCATACAACACTGGCGGCCTGTGCGGCCGCCATCCCGCGGTCGGCTTATGCCGCAACCCCGTTCGAGGACGTGGTTGCCAAGGTTGAGCGTCGACAACTTCTTCCGGACACCTACCCGGAAACGGAGATCTGGGGCTATGACGGCCTTGTTCCGGCCCCGGAAATCCGGGTTGCACAAGGCGATCGGGTGCGTCGCAGGTTCCGCAACGAGGTTCCGAACCCCAGCTCGGTGCACTGGCACGGAATCCGGATCGACAACGCGATGGACGGCGTTTCAGGGCTGACTCAGGAGGCCGTGGCGCCGGGTGGAACCTTTGACTACGACTTCGTCGTACCGGACGCGGGCACCTATTGGTATCACGCGCATAATCGCTCATACGAGCAAGTCGCGCGTGGTTTGCGCGGTGCCTTGATCGTCGAAGAGGTCGATGGACCGGACATCGACCGCGAGGAAGTCATCGTTCTGGAGGACTGGTTGCTCGACCCTGAGAGCGGGCAGCTGTTCGACAATTTCGAACAGCCTATGATGATGAGCCA
>NZ_JAOARZ010000011.1:0-211064 GCF_025210255.1 Donghicola sp.
CGACCGCCGTATCCTGCTTCGGCACTGTGACAAGTTACGTAATTTTGTACCGTATCATCCATAAGAACCCTCCTTATCTGGACGGCTCCTTCTCGAAGAAACTGAAAACAACATCTACGAGGGTGATGGCGCGGCGCTTACTCTTTTCGGCGTTGCGGGCAAGGTCCAGCGTCTTTTGCGAGACTTCGTCCATCGAGACCTTTTGTGGCGCGGCAGAGAGGTGAGGCGCCAAGTCGAGCGACGTCATCATGTTCATAGCGTGGTGTCCTAGGGTGAATGGTGTTACCCGCTCCAACGACCGGTTTTGACGTCCTTTAGTGTGGGGTGCGAAATTAACCGCACTTCGGAAAAGGTTTGCGCCTAATGCCTATTTTGCACGCAAAAAGGGCGCCCGAAGACGCCCCTTTCATCACAATGTTGATCGCCCCTTAGGCTTGTTTGGCAAGGTTGCGCAGCACGGAATGGAGTACGCCACCGTTCTCGACGTATTCCTTTTCAGGGGCCGTATCGATGCGGCACTTCAGTGTGATCGTCTTGGTCGATCCGTCGCCATAGGTGATGTGGCAAGGCACTTCGGCCAAAGGCTTCACGTCATCTAGACCTTCGATGCTGACGGTTTCGTCGCCCTTCAGCTCCAGCGTCTTGCGGGTGTCACCACCTGTGAACTCGAAGGGTATCACGCCCATGCCCACAAGGTTCGAGCGGTGGATACGCTCAAAATTCTCGGCGATCACGGCTTTGACGCCGAGGAGCGCGGTGCCTTTGGCAGCCCAGTCACGCGAGGAGCCTGCGCCGTACTGTTCACCGCCAAAGATCACCAGCGGGGTGCCTTGGTCCTGATAGGCCATGGACGCCTCGTAGATCGTGGTCTGTTCGCCATCAGGGCCTTTGGTATAGCCGCCCTCGACGCCGTCCAGCATCTCGTTCTTGATGCGGATGTTGGCAAATGTGCCGCGCATCATGACCTCGTGGTTGCCGCGGCGCGAGCCATAGCTGTTGAATTCGCGCACCGGCACCTGATGGTCCAGCAGGTATTTGCCTGCGGGCGTGGTGTCCTTGAACGAACCGGCCGGAGAGATGTGGTCGGTGGTCACCATATCGCCAAGGATCGCCAGAACGCGTGCACCCTCGATATTGGTGATCGAGCCCTTCTCAGGCGACATGCCTTGGAAGTAAGGCGGGTTCTGGATGTAGGTCGAGCTTGCGGGCCAGTCATAGGTTTCGCCGCCCGACACCTCGACACCCTGCCATTTATCATCGCCTTTGAAGACGTCCGCATATTTAGACTGGAAGCTTTCGCGGGTCACGGTCTTTTCTACCAGTTCCGCGATTTCCGCGTTCGAGGGCCAAATGTCCTTGAGGTAGACATCGTTGCCGTCCTTGTCGGTGCCGATCACGTCAGTTGCGATGTTGACGTTCATGTCGCCGACCAGCGCATAGGCGACGACCAGCGGCGGCGAGGCCAGATAGTTCGCACGCACGTCAGGCGAGATGCGGCCTTCGAAGTTGCGGTTGCCCGACAAGACCGAGGTCGCGATCAGGTCGTAATCGTTGATCGCCTTGGAAATCGGTGCATCCAGCGGGCCCGAGTTACCGATACAGGTCGTGCAGCCGTAGCCCACAAGGTTGAACCCGATGGCATCCAAATCCTCTTGCAGACCGGCGGCCTCTAGATACTCGGACACAACCTGCGAGCCCGGCGCCAGAGACGTTTTGACCCAAGGTTTGCGGTTCAGGCCCAGTTCGCGGGCTTTGCGGGCCACCAGACCAGCGCCGATCATCACATAGGGGTTCGAGGTGTTGGTGCAGGATGTGATCGACGCGATCACGATCGAGCCGTCGTGCAGCTGATAGGCGCCGTCGTCGGTCTTGTACCAACCCTTTTTGTGGTGCCCTTCGTCACCAGGGATGTCGTGGGGTTCAGGCGCGCCGCCTTCACCTTCCCAGCGCACTTCTTCCTTGCCGCTGGCGTCTTTGCCTTCGCGGATGCCTTGGACGAACTTGCCGAACTCGGTGCCGGCTTCGGTCAGGGCGATGTAGTCCTGCGGGCGTTTGGGGCCCGAGATCGCAGGCACGATGGTGCCCATGTCCAGCTCGAGGGTCGAGGTGTAGACAGGCGCGTAGTCCGCATCGCGCCAGAAGCCGTTTTCCTTGGCGTAGGCTTCGACCAGTGCGATCCGGTCCTTGTCGCGGCCCGTCTGCTCCATATAGCGCAGGGTTTCCGCGTCGATGGGGAAGAAGCCACAGGTCGCGCCGTATTCAGGCGCCATGTTTGCGATGGTCGCACGCTGCGCCAGCGGCAGGTTGTCCAGACCTTCGCCGTAGAATTCAACGAATTTGCTGACCACGCCGTGTTCGCGCAGCATTTCGACGACCTTGAGAACAAGGTCGGTGCCGGTGGTGCCTTCGACCATTTCGCCGGTGAGTTTGAAACCAACAACTTCGGGGATCAGCATGGAGATCGGCTGACCCAGCATGGCGGCCTCAGCCTCGATCCCGCCGACGCCCCAACCCAGAACGGCCGCGCCGTTCACCATGGTGGTGTGGCTGTCAGTGCCGACCAGAGTGTCAGGATAGGCCACAGTCTCGCCGTTCTGGTCCACATCGGTCCAGACGGTCTGCGCCAGATATTCGAGGTTCACCTGGTGACAAATACCCGTTCCCGGAGGGACCACGCGGAAGTTTTCAAACGCGGTCTGACCCCATTTCAGGAACTGATAGCGTTCAAGGTTCCGTTCGTATTCGCGATCCACATTCATCTGGAACGCGCGCGGGTTGCCGAATTCGTCGATCATGACCGAGTGGTCGATGACCAGATCCACGGGGTTCAGAGGGTTAATCTTCTGCGCATCACCGCCGAGCGCTTTGATTCCGTCGCGCAACGCGGCCAGATCGACGACCGCGGGAACGCCGGTAAAGTCCTGCATCAGAACCCGGGCAGGGCGGTAGGCAATCTCGCGGGGGTTCTTGCCGCCTGCGGTGGCCCATTCGCCAAATGCCTTGATGTCGTCGGTCGAGACGGAAAAGCCGTCATCCTCGTAGCGCAGCAGGTTCTCAAGAACCACTTTCAGCGATGCGGGAAGTTTGGAAAAATCGCCAAGACCGGCATCGGTCGCGGCTTGAATGGAATAATAGGAAACGGTCTGGTCGCCGACCGACAGAGTACGGCGTGCTTTGACGCTGTCTGTTCCGACTGTAATGGGCATGAAATGGGCCTCCCTTTCAATCATGAGGGGTATCGCAAAAAATTATGTGGTCATGCTGCGCTCAGGATCAAGAGATCATCCCGCGCGACACAGCTTGCCGTCCAAGATGTAACCCTTTCACGATGCTGTCAGTTCCCAGACACATCGCATTTCGTTGATTGGTCTTCGCAGAAGTTTTTGCTTACATCCGAAGCAACAAAAAAAACGGTGCGGAGTAAGGATGAGACGAATTCTAACAGCTTTGGTGTTTGCCGGGATCGGGTCGATGGCTGCGGCGCAGTCTTCAACCTCTCCTGTGGTGGTGGAACTTTACACCTCCCAAGGCTGTTCGTCTTGTCCCTCTGCGGATCGGGTGCTGGAAAAACTGTCCTCGCGGGACGATATCTTGCCCTTGTCGCTGCACGTGGATTACTGGGATTACATCGGCTGGGCTGACACCTTTGCCAATCCTGCGTTCACCGAGCGGCAAAAGGTTTACGCCCGGAATATGGGCGAACGGATGATCTACACCCCGCAGATGGTGATCAACGGCGGTGCGCATGTGGTCGGCAATCGGCCCATGGACGTGGCGGATGCTTTGAATTTGGCCAAAGACACGCGCGGGGCAACATCGCTGTCGGTCAGGTTGGATGGCTCAACCCTGCGTATTCAGGCCATGGCGATCGATCCTGCCGGAGCGCCTTATGCGGTGCAATTCGTGACCTATCTGCCCGAGGAAACCGTCAAGATCAAACGCGGCGAGAATGCGGGCAAAGAGGTCACTTACGTGAATGTTGTCAGCGGATGGCAACATGTGGGTGAGTGGGACGGGACGGGTGAATTCACCGCCGCCGTTAACACCACGCCCGAAGAGGATGAGCATGCCGTCATCCTGCAAAAAGCCAATCAGGGCGAAGTTGTCGCTGCGGCCCGCTTGCGCTGACGCCGCGGCTTCCACCGGCGATGAACCCAGAACCACTGCTCTGGATGACGATGAATACGCTGCTCTAGGGCGGCTGTCATCGCGCGGGTTTGTTCAACGGGATCGTCATGGGTTAACGGCGCATCAAACTCTGCGCTGAACGTAAGGCCATCTGGCTGACGTACCCCAAAAAATGGCACCAAGAGCGCCCCTGTTTTGCGTGCGATCTCTGCCGCAGATGTCAGCGTCGGAGCAGGTTTTCCCATGAAATCAATTGGAACGCCGCCACTGTCGTAGATATCGAACAGCAAAACGGCCATGCCGCCTTGTTTTAGATGTTTGACCAGTCCCATGGTCCCACGGCGCCCTTGTTCAAACACCGGACCGCTCAGGTCGTGCATATTCTGCGCATAGTGTTCGTTGAAATAGGGGTTCGCGATGGGGCGATACAGGCCGCCGATTTGGTAGCCTTGGCGCACGAGCGCGGCGCGAGGGGCTTCGAAATTTCCGAAATGGCCAGTCACGAACAGGACAGGACGGTTCTCTGCGCGGGCCTCTGCGATCGCCTCTAGTCCGGGGCCAGAGAGCGTGGTCGTCTCGGCGCGTTTCAGCAGATCGCCGACCGAATAATTCTCGATGAAAACGCGGCCAAAATTATCGCATACCCCGTCCGCGATCCGGTTGCGCTCTGCTTCCGGCATGTCGGGCCAGATGTATGCCAGATGGTCCAGCGCCCGCTTGCGGTAGCCCACGCGCGGGGCAATGACCTTGCGCATGAGCCAACCCAGCAGTGCCACGCGCCGTTGATAAGGCAGCGCCAAAGCGGTGCGGATGATCCCGCGCAGGGCGCGGTCCTCGGCCCAGTCGCCCCAAGAACCGGAAGGTGCGGCGTCTGTCTGCTGTGTGCTCATGTCGTCTGGATGCTGCTTTGTGTCTGCGAGTGCAGACATAAGCCGCACGGGCGCTGATCACAAGCTTGGGGCGGATTCCTTACTCTTTGACGTCAGGGATCGGGAGCAGTTCCAGCCCGTTTTCCGCCTGCATCCGCCGGATGACCTTGACCACGCGGGCCATTGCGGTCTCGACCTCTTCGGTGTCGGGGGTCGTGCGTTCACGCGCTTGACTTCGCAGCTGATCAGATAGGCGTTTTGACATGTTCGCCAGCATGAACTTCCAAGAACTGATATCGTTCTCTTCGGTCGCACCAGAGATAATCAGCGCCATATCATCGTCCCCGATGGTGCGAACGACGGCGGGCGCGTCGATGGGTTTCAGGCGGTATTGCAGGTCGGCAAAGGTAAGAATCACGCCGCGCAGGGCCCGTGCGAACTCTGCGTCGTCCTCTTCTATCCCTGTCAGAACCGAATCGCGTGTGTTTGCGGTCGAGACATCCAAAATCTCTCCCAGCCGTTTGGCAGGGGGCTTGGCGAACTCTTTGGGCGGGGCCTGATCGATCTGAGTCGCGAGCGAAACGCCGATCCGGTAGACCGCCTCCGGGGTCACCTGTTCGGTGCGCGACACGGCAAAGGCCACGCGCCGGGCCTGATCGCCCGGCATGCGGGCCAGAATGCCTGCAGCTTTGTCGGTCGGCAGTTTTGACAGCAGGACGGCAGACACCTCTAGGCTTTCGCGTTCAAAGAAACCCATCAGCACATCGGCGTCCAAAGCAGATAGCCGCGCCCACGCATCGCCCTTTTGCCGGACCCCAGCCTCGCGGCGCAGGCGCGCGGCAGTTTCGGGACTCAGCTTGCCATCCAGCGTTTCGAGTGCACCCGCCAGCCCATCGGGAAAGGCCAACCCGATCTGCTCTAGCTCTGACGCGAACTCTCCCAGCACATCAGAGAGTGTGTCGCGATCAATGTAGCGCAGTTGGCCCATCGCTTGGGTCAAGGATTGCTGCAAGTCTTCGGGCAGGTCGGTCAGGGGGATGTCCGCGCCTTCTGACAGCAGAAAGCGCACGATGATCGCGGCCTTGTGCCGCCGCTGCAACGGAGCAGCAACGGGGCGTTGAACAGCGGTGATCCGGGCAAGGGGCTGACTGGTCATGGGGTCCTCTATACGGCAGAAGCACCCTAGACTCGCAGGAATGAAGAAAGCTTTACCTTCCGCAGGTTAGTGCAGATTTTGGCTCAGGTGAGGATACTGGGGAATGCGGATCGGGGGAACCAAAGCGGCCATGGTGCGCCGTGTCATGTGCGAGACGCCCCGTTGGCCGTCCAAACGCAGCACGGGCAAGCCCATCTTGTCGAGCCACTTGTTGTGGCAGGCCAGGCTGCGTCCTTTAAATTGGGGGTCGTCATACCGGCTGGCCCATCCCATAAAGCATTCGTGCACCAGATACATATCGCCGGTTTCGGTGATCCTGTCCCCGTACCGCCGTGCTTCGCGGGCGCGCAGGCGCTGCATCCGCAGGTCATGGGGCGTGTAGATGAAAATGATCAGGTCCGCGTCTTCGACCAGTTCTTCGCCCCAGCCCATGAGCGATCCGGCAACAATCCAGCCGTTGCGCGGCTGTGCCTTGTGCATCAGATCCAATCGTTCGGGGACGGTGCGCTTTTCGGTGTAGGGGACCTGTGTCGGCTTCCAATAATAGTCGTCAGTGTCCAGAAGCGGAAGATTCAGGACCTTGGACAGGCGGCGCCCTAGGGTCGAAACGCCAGAGCCAGCGGCCCCCGTAATATGAATTCTATAGCCCATGCCGGTAACTCCAGCTGCGACCCCGCCAGAAACAATCGGCTGAAATCGTCACGAAAGGTTATAAGTTTCTATACAAAAGGATAACGCTGTCGCTCGCGTCTCAGCAAGGCCGTTTTTGCACATGCAGAAAGTTTTAATTTACCAGTCATTAAAAAATCCGCCGCAGACAGGCTGCGACGGATCAGAATTTTCAGCGATGTAAAAGGCTTAGCTTTCGCCGAATACGCGCTTGAAGATCGCGTCCACGTGCTTGGTGTGGTAGTCCATGTCGAACTTGGCGTTGATGCCATCCACACCCAGTGCGGCGACGACTTCTTCGTCAGCCAGCAGAAGTTCACGGAAATCGACGCGGTCTTCCCAGACTTTCAAGGCGTTGCGCTGGACCATGGAATATGCGTCTTCGCGCGACACGCCCGCTTGGGTCAGGGCCAGCAGAACGCGCTGGGACATGACCAGACCGGGGAACTTGTTCATGTTGTCCAGCATGTTCTGGGGGAACACGAGCATCTTGTCGATCACGCCGGTCAGACGGGCAATCGCGAAGTCCAGAGTGATGGTCGCATCGGGGCCAATCGCGCGCTCGACCGAGCTGTGCGAAATGTCACGCTCGTGCCACAGAGCAACGTTTTCCATTGCGGGGATGACCGACATACGGACCAGACGGGCCAAACCGGTCAGGTTTTCGGTCAGAACGGGGTTCTTCTTGTGGGGCATCGCCGACGAGCCCTTCTGGCCCATCGAGAAGAATTCTGCGCCTTCCAGCACTTCGGTGCGCTGCATGTGACGGATTTCGATCGCGACGTTTTCGATCGAGGACGCGATCACACCCAGCACGGCAAAGAACATCGCGTGACGGTCACGGGGGATCACCTGCGTGCTGATGGGCTCGGGCTTCAGGCCCAGCTTTTCACAGACGTGCTCTTCGACGCGGGGGTCGATGTTGGCAAAGGTGCCAACCGCGCCACTGATCGCACCGGTTGCGATTTCTTCGCGGGCGGCTTTCAGGCGGCTCAGGTTGCGGTCCATTTCCGCGTAGAAGCGGGCAAAGGTCAGACCCATGGTGGTAGGCTCTGCGTGGATGCCGTGGCTGCGGCCGACGCGCACGGTGTTTTTGTGCTCCATCGCGCGCTTTTTCAGGGCGGCCAGCAGGCCTTCCATGTCTTTGATCAGGATGTCGCTTGCGCGGACCAGCTGCACGTTCAGGCAGGTGTCCAGAACGTCGGACGAGGTCATGCCCTGGTGGACAAAGCGGGCCTCTTCGGAGCCAACGTGTTCAGCAAGGTGGGTCAGGAACGCGATGACGTCGTGCTTGGTGACGGCTTCGATCTCGTCGATGCGGGCCACGTCGAACTCGACGTCTTTGGCTTTCCAGACGGCGTCGGCGTTTTCCTGCGGGATCACACCCAGCTCGGCCTGTGCGTCACAGGCGTGCGCCTCGATCTCGTACCAGATTTTGAACTTGGTGGCGGGTTCCCAGATCTGGGTCATCTCGGGGCGGGAATAGCGGGGGATCATCGGCAGGCCCTTTGCTTTGTCGTTGACAGTTGCGCGCGTCATAGACGGATGCGCGCAAATGAACAAGATAGCCTGCGTTTCCCGCTATTTTTCCAACAGATGCGTTTCCACGACCGAGGTCTGCTTCAAGGTGTCATGCACGGGGCATTTGTCCGCGATTTGCAGCAGGCGGTCGCGCTGTTCGTCGGTCAGATCGCCAAGCAGCGTAATCTCGCGGATAAAGCGGTCCACGCCCTTGTGCGGCATGGTCGGCATCGAGGCATCTTGGGCGTGTACCTTGTCGTGGCGCACATCGACGCGGATGTGCCGCAGGGGCCAGTTCTTGCGCCGCGCGTACATGCGAATAGTCATGGAGGTACACGCCCCCAGACCCGCCGAGAGGAACCCATAGGGCGACATGCCTTGGTCCGTGCCGCCATAAGCCTCTGGCTCGTCGGCCAGAACGTGGTGACGGGGGCCGGCCTGCACGTCGTTCAGGAAGCCGCTGGGATCGGCCTCGGACACGCGAATGATGCCTTCGGGGGCGCCAATCGGCGGCGCAGGGGGCCGCAGGTCCAGATAACGTTCCGCCCAAGCGGTGATCATCCCCGCCGCATACTCTGCATCGCGCGGGTCAGTTAGCAGGTGGTCTGCCGTGTCGAGGGTCACGTAGCTCTTGGGATGGCGGGCGTATTTGAAAATCTCGGTCGCGTTGGACAAGGGGACCACTTCGTCCAATGGTGCATGGAGGACCAGCAGGGCTTTGTCCAAGTCGCTGATCTTGTCCTTCAGGGTGGTGGATTCCACGTCGCGCACGAAATCTGCGCCGATACGAATCGCGTGGTCACCGATGAGAACCTCGGCCTCGCCGTTTTCGCGGATTTCAGGCAGCGCGTCTTCGAACTGGCGCGTCACGGACAGAGGACTGGCAGGCGCTCCGATTGTGGCAATCGCCCGAATGTGGGGCAGCCGGTGGGCGGCGGCCAGAACGGCGGTGCCCCCCAGAGAGTGACCGACCAAGAGGCTGGGGGTCATGCCCCGATCTGCCATATATTCGTTGGCTGCGACCAGATCATCGATGTTGCTGGAAAAGGTGGTCTCTTCGAAGGCGCCCTCGGACTGGCCCACGCCAGAGAAGTCAAACCGAAGGACGGCAATCCCCGCAGCGGCCAAACGGCGCGAGATGCGCGTGGCGGCAAGGCTGTCCTTGGTACAGGTAAAGCAGTGGGCAAACACGGCTGTGGCCAGCACGGGTCCGCCCGGTTGCTCCAGTCGCGCGGCCAAGGTGTGTCCCCCGGGTCCGGCGAAGGTGACGCGTTCGGTAGGCATTCATTTTCCCCAGATGTTTCCCTGTAGCTGTGTCAATTTAGGGCAATGGGCAAGGGGAATGACACAAGACTATCGCAAGGGTGATCGAACGGCATCAAAACGGATGAATGGAGTGGCAAGCTAAGCTAGCGTCCGAGGCATGAGCACAGAGATTTTACACAGCGCGATTCCCTATGACATTCGCAAGGGTCTGCCCGGCATCCAGCCCGTGCCAGAGAATGACTGGCTCTGGGTCGATGAATGCTATGGGGCGCAAATGGCCTATCGCGACCAGTTGATCGCCGAGCGCCTTGGCGATGTGCATTATCTAGAAGATGGTGCGCTGGAAGCAGGCCGAGAGTTTCTATTAACTTTGCTAAGTAAGCTTTCGTCTTTTCGGGATTTTGTGGTTTTGGATACGCATGTTATCCGGCCCGATGGTGTGCAGATTCCGATTGATTGGGACCAACCTTTGGTGACTGCGGGCCGGCTTGGTCAGGCCGACTACTGCATTCTGCAAAAGCCAGAAGGTGCGTCAGAGCATTGTCTAACCGGCGCAATCCTGTGCTTTCCGTCCAGCTGGACTCTCTCGGAAAAGGCGGGTCGGCCCCTGATGGCGATCCATGTGCCGATCCCTGAGTATGACGAGAATATTGGTAAGCGGGTGCAGCGTCTGTTCGATGGCGTGCAACCGGGGCGTCCAATCTGGCGGGCCAATGAGCTCTGGCACGGCTACGCGAATTTGCACCAACCCAAGTCAGAGAAGGACCCGCGCCGGTCCTACGGGCCTGATGCGCCGTTCTTTCGCTCTGAGCGTCAGGTGATCATGCGACTACCGGAAACGCGAGCCGTGGTGTTTTCGATCCACACCTTTGTGACCCGCAATCCGAATGCCGCTAGCGCATAATCTCTGCGCCCATGATCGCGATGGCCTGTTGATAGACCGTGGCGGCGTTCCATTCTTTGATCACTGCGAAGTTGGGTTGACCCTGCTGAAAGCCCGCACCGCGCCGCCAGCCCTTGGAGGCAAGGAAGTTCGCGGTCGAGGCCAGCGCGTCTGACTGGTTGTAGAAGTCCACGCGCCCGTTCCGATCAATATCCACACCATAGCGCAAGGCGTTTCCGGGCAGGAACTGGGTATGGCCAAGCTCGCCGTGTTTCGCGCCTTGGGTCGCTGCGGTGATGGACCCAATATCGACCAGTTGAAGCGCCCCGATGGCGTGAGGGATGAAGAAATCGCTACGGCGGCAGTCATAGGCCAACGTGGTGATCGCCGAAACGACAGGGGTGTCGCCCATGAAGCCCCCGAACGCGGTCTCCATCCCGTGGATCGCGATGATCACGCCTGCGGGAACGCCATAGATCTCTTCCAGAGCGCTGTAGAATTTCGCGTCACGGGCCAGACGTTTGCGTCCTTGCGCGATGATCGTGGCGCTGCCGCGCACCTGCATGAACTTCTCTAGGCTGTATTTGAAGCTCTTTTGATTACGGTCTGCGGCGATGGTTCCGTTCGAGTACCGCGCCGACGCCAGAGCCTGCAACCCGCGTTGGCCGACACCGGCCCGCTTCGCTGTTTGGGCAAAGGATGCCTTCCGCTGTTCAAAGCCTGCCGACGTGTTGCCGCACGCTGCACTGACGGCAGAGCCAGCCAAAATCCCGATCGCGGCCAAGGCCGCAGAGAGTGAAAGTCGCATCGTAAAACCTGTGTGTCTAAAATCCCGCAAAGGGTAGACCCATTCGTCCCAACCACCAAGTAAAGCCCCGGTCAGCAGGCATAGAAAAAGGGCGCCCGTTGCGGGGCGCCCTCGATGCTAAACCCAAGAGGGGAATTAGCAGCTGTAGTACATTTTGTATTCCATCGGGTGGGGAGTGTGCTCGTAGGCGTACACTTCTTCCATCTTCAGGTCGATGTAGCCTTCGATCTGACCTTTGGTGAACACGTCACCGGCCAGCAGGAAGTCCATGTCGGCTGCCAGTTCGTCCAGAGCTTCGCGCAGCGAGCCACAAACGGTGGGGATGCCGGCCAGTTCTTCTGCGGGCAGGTCGTACAGGTTCTTGTCCGACGCTTCGCCAGGATGGATCTTGTTCTTGATGCCGTCGAGGCCAGCCATCAGCAGAGCTGCAAAGCACAGGTAGGGGTTCGCCGCGGGATCGGGGAAACGTGCTTCGACGCGCTTCGCCTTGGGCGATTCGGTCCACGGAATACGAACACAACCCGAGCGGTTGCGTGCCGAGTACGCGCGCAGAACGGGAGCTTCGAAACCGGGAACCAGACGCTTGTACGAGTTGGTTGCAGGGTTGGTGAAGGCGTTCAGAGCTTTCGCGTGCTTCAGGATACCACCGATGAAGTACAGCGCTTCGTCCGACAGGTCAGCGTATTTGTCGCCAGCGAACAGGGGCTTGCCGTCTTTCCAGATCGACATGTTCACGTGCATACCGGAACCGTTGTCACCAGCCATGGGCTTGGGCATGAAGGTTGCGGTCTTGCCGTAGGCGTGCGCGACGTTGTGGATGATGTACTTGTACTTCTGCAGGTTATCGGCCTGCTCGGTCAGCGTTCCGAAGATCAGACCCAGTTCGTGCTGGCTGGTCGCAACTTCGTGGTGGTGCTTGTCCACCTTCATGCCGATTGCCTTCATGGTCGACAGCATTTCAGAACGGATGTCCTGCGCGTCGTCCACGGGGTTTACGGGGAAGTAGCCGCCTTTGTAGTCGGCGCGGTGCGACAGGTTGCCGGTCTCGAACTCTGCGTCGGTGTTCCAGGCTGCGGTTTCCGCATCGATCTGGTAGGACACTTTGTTCGGTGCAACCGAGTAGCGCACGTCGTCGAACAGGAAGAATTCAGCTTCGGGGCCGAAGTACGACACGTCACCGATGCCCGAAGACTTCAGGTAGGCTTCTGCCTTCTGAGCGGTACCACGGGGGTCACGGTCGTAGGCTTCGCCGGTGTCGGGCTCAACGATCGAGCAATGGATCGCGATGGTCTTCTCTGCGTAGAAGGGGTCGATGTAGACCGAATCGGTGTCGGGCATCAGTTTCATGTCCGATGCTTCGATCGACTTCCAGCCTGCGATCGACGAGCCGTCGAACATGAAGCCTTCTTCTAGGAAATCCTCATCGACCAGGTCCGAAACAACAGTCACGTGCTGCAGTTTGCCGCGCGGGTCGGTGAAGCGGATGTCGACATACTGGATGTCTTCATCTGCGATCAGCTTGAGAACTGCATCTTTGCTCATGTTCCCTGTTCCTCTCTAAAGTAGTGGATAGTTTTACAAGGCGGCTGAAATTACAGCGCGTCCTGGTTCGTTTCGCCGGTCCGGATACGGATTGCATGCTCAACGGGGCTGACGAAGATTTTGCCGTCACCGATTTTGTCGGTCTTGGCAGCATTGATGATCGCTTCGATGGCTGCGTCCACCTGATCGGCGGGCAGGACAACTTCGATCTTCACTTTGGGCAGGAAGTCCACGACATACTCTGCGCCGCGGTAGAGTTCTGTGTGGCCTTTCTGACGGCCAAACCCTTTGACCTCGATCACCGAGAGGCCCTGGACACCAACCTCTTGCAGAGCTTCTTTCACTTCGTCGAGCTTGAAGGGTTTGATGATCGCTTCGATTTTTTTCATAGCCGGCCTCCTCGTGTCGGGTTGCGTCACTTCAGATCATTTCTGTTTCCGCTCCACAATCGGATAGATTACTCTAGCCAAGCGCGTTGCAGCCGAATTTATAGGCGGGTGTAAAAAATGTGCAAGCTGACTGTATTTTGTGCAGTTTGAAAACTTTTAGGTGAATTGATGGGCGAAATTCTGACCTCTGCACAAATGCGCGCCAAAGAAAAAAGGGTGATGCAGGCTGGCGAGGTCACTGGCCTTGGGTTGATGGAGCGCGCTGGCCAAGGCGTTCTGGACGAGACTTTCCGCGAATTTCCGGACTTGGATAAATGCAAAGCTCACGCAGTTGTGCTGTGCGGGCCGGGCAACAATGGCGGCGATGGTTTCGTGATCGCCCGTGGGTTGTTTGAGCGCGGCTGGCAGGTCGAGGTTTTCTTTTGGGGCAAGGCCGAGAAGCTCTCTGACGATGCGCGGCAGATGCATGATGCATGGGCTGCTTTGGGTCCGATACATTCGATGACGCCTCAGAGCGCAGGGCAGGGTGAGCGCCCGACATTATTGTTCGATGCCATGTTCGGGATCGGGATCAGCCGTCCCATTCCGATAGAGTGCGCGCTGTCCTTCCATGCGGTGTGTGATCGGGCATCTGGTGACAAAAAGGTGATCTGCATCGCCGTGGATTGCCCGTCCGGCGTGGATGTGGACACGGGCGCGACGCTTTTGTCTGACGATCCGAGTCGCATCAAGGGCGACACTGACCCGCGGAAGATCGCCGAGCGGACAGATCTATGCGTCACCTTTCACGCTCCGAAATTGGGGCATTGTTTGGCACAGTTGGGGCGTCATCCCGTCGCCGTTGTGGATATCGGTTTGGACGCCGAGCCTGCGGATGCGGTCATACCTCCGGATGGCGTGACGCATTCTATCCCGCCTTTGGCGCCGGAAACCTGGCTCAAAGAGGTCACGGGTTTGGGCCGTGGGGGACACAAGTATACGCGCGGTCACGCTCTGATTCTGGCGGGCGGTGTTGGCAAAGGTGGCGCGGGCCGAATGGCCGCGCGGGCGGCGCTGCGCGCGGGCGCTGGCTTGGTCACGTTAGGGGTGCCGTCAGAGGCACTGGCGGAGAATGCAGCGCAGCTGAACGCCATTATGTTGACCGAGATTTCCAGCGCCAAAGACGTGTCGCAGGCATTAGAAGACACGCGCTTGTCTTCGGTCTGTCTGGGGCCGGGCCTTGGTGTCGGGATAGAAACGCGCGACAGAGTGCTCGCGGTACTACAGGCGACGGCCTCGGACGGGCGGCGCGCTGTTTTGGACGCCGATGCGCTCAGCAGTTTTGCCGATGCACCAGAGGTCTTGTTCGAGGCGTGTCATGAAAACGTGGTGATCACCCCGCACGAAGGCGAGTTTGCGCGTCTCTTTCCCGATCTCGCGGAAAAGGTGCGGATCCCGGATCCGTCCAAACAGGGGCTGGGGAAAGTCGAAGCGACGAAACTCGCGGCAGAGCGACTCGGGGCGACGGTCTTGCTCAAGGGCGAAGCGACCGTTTTGGCGGATCAGCGCGGGGCCAGTGCCATCCATTCTGCTCTTTATCATCGGGCAGTCCCGTGGCTGGGAACAGCGGGGGCAGGTGATGTGCTGGCGGGGATAATTGCGGGGCTCACCGCGCATCTGATGGCTGCAACCAGTGCTATGATCGATCTGGCCGCCGCCGCAGTTTGGCTTCATGCGCAGGCCGCGCGAAGCTTTGGGCCGGGCCTCATCGCAGAGGATTTGCCGGAGCAGTTGCCAAATGTCTTTAGGGAGTGCGGGTTCTAAGGGCGCTCGCCGCTAGTGATCACAGAACGGGGCAGTACAGTTCCAGCCCGTCTGCATAGATGATGTGATCAGTGTCGAAGCGCAGGCGATAGAACACACGTTTGGCGACCGGTAGGGACTTCAGGAATTCACCATCTTCCAGACGGCCTACGCGCATCAATGCCTGCTTCTGACCAGTCAACGCCTGAGCGCGCCAGTCTCGAATCAGGATTTTCTGGTTTGCGGGCAGGTCGGTGTCGTGTTCGGGGCGGTCGTGACCCAGACTTCCGGCGCGAATGCGGACGACATCACAATCGCTTTCAAATTTCTCGATTCGGCGCAGCACAGACATGCCCGCGTCACGGGTGATGATCCTTGCTCCTTCGCTCAGGGCTTCGACGGCGACGGCACCCATCGCGGTCAGAACCTGAGTGCCCGAGGTAATGCCCAAGCTCACATTGGCCATATCATCTGCGATCAGTGCGCTTTGCGTCGTCGGAAACATATCCACCTCGTATCTCACCACGGAGATACCTTCCGCGACATGTCTTAAGAAAACGTCCAAACGGGGCGAAATTAAGGCGCGGTGAAAAAAATTCATTTTGCCTCTCGCCACCGCTGAAACGCTTTGCTAGAGAGCAGTCCTCGGATGCGGGTGTGGCGAAATTGGTAGACGCACCAGATTTAGGTTCTGGCGCCGCGAGGCGTGGGGGTTCAAGTCCCTCCACCCGCACCACTGAGAATACTTTCTAAAAATCAGCTGATTACAGTGTGGGCTTCTCTACACATCGGTTTCATTTGACCAACCGTGTCTCGAACCCGTTACACTGGTCCTGCGGCAAGAACGACAGAGGAGCGCGCAGGATGGAAGAGCTGGAGACCAAATATGTCACGCCCCTGACCGAGGCTGTGACAGGGCTCTTGGACTATTTGTGGACCTTTGGGATTCAGTTGTTCACGCCCATCCAGTTCATCGCAATCTTCGTAGCTTTGTTCGTGGCGCTGGTGCTGCACCGTTTGGTGCGGCGCGTGATCAAAACTGTCGCAGAAACGACCGAGGGCCGCCTGACCCGCCGCGCTTTGGCAACGGCTGGGGCGATTAGCCTGCCGATCGGATGGGTGATCGGGCTGTGGATTGCGATGGGGGCGTTGAGTGCTTTTGGCCAGCCGATAACGATGGTCCGGCTGTTCGCAAGCCTGATCAACGCGTGGATCATTATCCGCATTCTGACAACGCTGCTGCCCTCAAACTCCTTTGCCAATCTGGTCAGTTGGACCATCTGGGCTGTGGCGGCGCTGAATGCGGTGGGGCTGCTGGACCCGACGATCCTATGGCTCGATTCGATAAAGTTTTCGTCCAACCAGCTGAACATTTCGCTGTGGACGGCCATTCAGGGCCTGATTGTCAGCTCCATGCTCTTGTGGGTGGCCTATCATTCGTCTGGCTTCATTGCGCGGCGGCTCGAGGCGGCGACGACACTTTCCCCCACAGCGCAGGTGCTTCTGTCCAAGGTTCTGGGCATCGTTCTGATGGTCGTGGCGGTGCTGGTCGGGATGCAGGTGGTCGGGATTGACCTGACGGCCTTTGCTGTATTTTCCGGTGCGCTGGGTCTGGGGGTTGGTCTGGGCATGCAGCGGACGGTGGCAAACTTTGTCGCTGGTTTTACCATGCTTGCAGACAGATCGATCAAACCGGGGGATGTGATCGAGATTCAAACCGGCGAGGGGCCCACCTATGGCGTGGTCAAAGCGCTGGCGGGGCGCTACGTGTCTGTTCGGACGCGGTCGGGGACAGAAACTCTGATCCCCAATGAAATCCTGATCTCTAATCCTGTGACCAACTGGTCTTTTTCGGACAAGCGCGTGCGCAGGGCCGTCCCGATTGGCGTTGCGTATTCCACCGATTTAGAAAAGGCGATGGCCCTCGCGATCGAAGGGGCGCAAGCCTGTCCGCGTGTGCTGAAGCTGCCTGCGCCGATTTGCCTGATCAAAGGGTTCGGCGATTCCAGTGTCGATCTGGAACTGCGGTTCTGGATTTCCGACCCAGAGGGCGGGGTAGCGAATATCACCAGCGAAGTGCTCTTGCAGATCTGGAAGCGCTTTCGTGAGCATGGCATCGAAATTCCGTTCCCGCAGCGCGAGATCACGATCAAGAACCCACCCGCGCCAGAGGTAGAGGCGCCGCAAACGCCGGAATAAGCCCACAATCGCGCCGAGTCGGATGGTTCCGCTGACAAATACGCCTTGCGCGCATCGTTTGTCCGCCTTAGAACGCGCCAAACCGATCCGGCGGGCGTGGCCCGCCCTAATTTCTATGGGGAAACGTATGCAGGTCACCGAGACGCTGAACGAAGGTCTGAAGCGCGGTTATGCGATCACCGTCACCGCAGCCGAGCTGGAAGCCAAGGTCAACGAAAAGCTGACCGAGGCGCAGCCTGAGATCGAAATGAAGGGCTTCCGCAAAGGTAAAGTCCCGATGGCTCTGCTGAAAAAGCAGTTCGGCCAGCGCGTTCTGGGCGAAGCGATGCAGGAAGCCATCGACGGCGCGATGAACGAGCACTTCGAAAAGTCGGGCGACCGTCCCGCAGCCCAGCCCGAGGTCAAAATGACCAATGACGACTGGAAAGAAGGCGACGACGTTGCGGTCGAAATGACCTACGAAAAGCTGCCCGAGATTCCCGAAGTCGACCTGTCGGGCGTTAAGCTCGAGAAGCTGGTTGTCAAAGCGGACGACGAGCAGGTCAACGAGACTCTGGAAAGCTTGGCGAAGAACGCACAGGACTTTGACGCGCGCGAAGAAGGCGCAGCGGCAGAGGACGGCGACCAGATCGTATTCGACTTCTTGGGTAAAGTTGACGGCGAAGCCTTTGAGGGCGGCGCAGCAGAAGACTACCCGCTGGTTCTGGGCTCGAACAGCTTCATCCCCGGCTTCGAAGAGCAGCTGGTTGGCGTGAAAGCCGGCGAAGAAAAAGACGTCACCGTCTCCTTCCCCGAAGAATACGGCGCAGAGCACCTGGCTGGCAAAGAAGCTGTCTTCGAGTGCAAGATCAAAGAAGTCAAAGCGCCCAAGGCTGCTGAGATCGACGATGAGCTGGCCAAGAAGTACGGTGCCGAAGATCTGGAAGGTCTGAAGACCCAGATCCGTGAGCGTCTGGAAGCCGACTACGCGAACACCGCGCGTCAGGTCACCAAGCGCAAGCTGCTGGACGCTCTGGACGGTCTGGTCTCGTTCGACCTGCCCCCGAGCCTTGTTGAAGCAGAAGCCAAGCAGATCGCGCACCAGCTGTGGCACGAAGAGAACCCCGAGGTTCAGGGCCACGATCACGGCGAGATCGAGACCACCGAAGAGCACACCAAGCTGGCCGAGCGCCGCGTGCGTCTGGGTCTGCTGCTGGCCGAAATCGGCAACAAAGCAGAAGTCGAAGTAACTGATCAGGAAATGACCCAGGCGGTTATGGCGCAGGCGCGTCAGTACCCCGGTCAAGAGCGTCAGTTCTTTGAATTCATCCAGCAGAACCCGCAGATGCAGCAGCAGCTACGTGCGCCGATCTTTGAAGACAAGGTTGTCGACCACATCGTCGATCAGGCCGAAGTCACCGAGAAAGAGATCAGCAAAGACGAGCTGAAAGAAGCTGTCGACGCGCTGGAAGAAGAAATCGCATAAACTGCGGTTCCTTTGACAGGATTTCGGGCCGTCCCAGTTGGGGCGGCCTTTTCTTTTGGGGCATTGGTGTGCATTTGGCCGATGGTTTGATTTGAGTATTTTTACAAAGCAGAAAGAGGCGGGGATGGCGCAGTTTGATGTGCGTATGGCGTCAATTGAGGATGCCGAGCGGATTGCTGAAATTCACGTGGCCTGCTGGAACGAGACCTATCGGAGTTTGCTGCCGGATTATTTGCTGGATCAGATGACTGTCGCGGACCGCGCGGACATGTGGCGCGGTGTTTTTGCGGCCTTTGAAGCGGGAGCTTTTGGCCAGTGTGCCGTGTTGGAGTTGGACGGAGAGGCCGTTGGATTTGCGGGATACTGCGCGCAGCGGGACGAGGCTTTGAAAGCGCAAGGCTTTGGCGGAGAGATCACAGCTGTGTACGTGCGGCGTGCGAACCAAGGGCAGGGCGCAGGGCGGCTCTTGATGCGTTGGTGTGCCGAGTCGTTGGTGGCTGCGGGAGTTCAGGGCGCTGCGTTGTGGGCATTACGAGAAAACGCGCCGGCAAG
Organism: Donghicola sp.; assembly: GCF_025210255.1. Classification (NCBI taxonomy): domain Bacteria; kingdom Pseudomonadati; phylum Pseudomonadota; class Alphaproteobacteria; order Rhodobacterales; family Roseobacteraceae; genus Donghicola; species Donghicola sp. Next base: position 19,230 of record NZ_JAOARZ010000011.1, read on the forward strand.
AGGGTTCTACGAGCGTATGGGTGGGGAGATTTGCGGCGAGACCGAAGAAACCCGCGATGGGGCTGTCTTGACGTCGGTTGCCTATGGTTGGGCGGATGTATCCGTGCTGGCCGTCCAATAAAAAACGCCGCGCAGGTGGGCTGCGCGGCGTCGCTTCGGGATTTGGAATAGGCGCGAGGCCTTATTCCGAAGCTGTCTCTTCTTCGTCGTCCGAAGCTGCCGAACCGAGGTCGTCGAACAGCTGCGAGACTTCAAAGTCCGCGGCTGCTTCTTCTTCGGCTGCCAGTTCTTGGATCGACTTGCCCGATGCCTGCAGTTCAGCTTCTTCGTTCGAACGAGCGACGTTCAGCTGAATGGTTGCTTCGACTTCGGGGTGCAGGACAACGTGTACGTCGTGCAGACCAAGGTACTTGATCGGTGCCGACAGAACGACCTGCTTGCGGTCAACGGTGAAACCAGCTTCGGTGGCTGCGTCTGCGGCGTCACGGGTGGTGACCGAACCGTAGAGAGCACCCGCGTCCGACGCGGCGCGAATCACGATGAACTGCTGGCCATCCAGCTTTTCAGCAAGAGATTCTGCTTCTTTTTTGGTTTCGAGGTTGTTTGCTTCCAGCTGGGCTTTACGCTCTTCGAAAGCAGCGATGTTTGCTTTCGATGCGGTCATGGCCTTCTGCTGGGGCAGCAGGTAGTTGCGGGCATAGCCGGGCTTGACGTCGACGACTTCGCCCATCTGGCCAAGCTTGGCCACGCGCTCGAGAAGGATAACTTGCATATCAGTGTCTCCTTATTTCACAGCGTAGGGCAGCAGAGCGAGGAAGCGGGCGCGCTTGATAGCACGAGCCAGTTCACGCTGCTTCTTTGCCGAAACGGCAGTGATGCGCGAGGGAACGATTTTGCCGCGCTCAGAGATGTAGCGCTGCAGAAGACGGGTGTCTTTGTAATCGATCTTGGGTGCGTTGTCGCCCGAGAAGGGGCACACTTTGCGACGGCGGAAAAACGGTTTGGTAGCCATGGTTTAGATCCCTTTCCTAATCCGCTTAGCGACGCTCGCGGCGGTCACCGCGATCACCGCGCTCTTCGCGCTTTTGCATCTGGATCGACGGACCTTCGGCGTGCTCGTCGACCTTGATGGTCATGACGCGCATGACGTCGTCATGCAGGCGCATCAGGCGTTCCATTTCCTGAACCGCTGCCGAGGGGGCATTGGTGCGCAGGAAAGCGTAGTGGCCTTTGCGGTTCTTGTTGATCTTGTACGCCATGGTTTTGACGCCCCAGTATTCACTGGCTACGATGGCACCACCATTGTCGGACAGAACGGTCGAGAAGTGTTCGATCAGGCCTTCGGCCTGTGCGCCGGACAAGTCCTGACGCGCGATAAATACATGCTCATAGAGAGCCATGTGTTATCTCCAGTCATTTTCAGCGAGCTTCATAGGGCGGGTTACTCCTTCGCCCCACCCACGAGAGGTCACGCGGTTCACGAAATTTGCGAAGGAAGCGCTCATATACACGAGTTCGGGAAAAACACAAGCCGCGAAGGGCTATTTGCGCCGGGCAGGATGATTGCGCTGGAAATGGCAACAATGGGGCGAAATGCGCCGGAAATTACCCCATGAGTGCCCAATTCTCGCCCTGACCCTTAAGGCATTGTAAACGCATATATTACCGAGGGAGCAGGTAAATGGTTGCACTGAATGAAAAGCCTGGAGCACAGGCGAACGGGCTTCCGTGGGAGAGCGGAGATGTCCATGTCGAGCCAACAATATGGGGCTATGTGGTCCATTGCGTATCGGCGGGTGAGAAATTGATGCCAGTCTTGCGCCTTGCGACCGCAATATTGGGGATCGTTGTCATCACGATGGCCGTGGGGTTGTGGTTTGTTCCAACCCGCTACTTGGGCGAGGAAACCCTGCTGGTCAAACTCGTGACCTCTGGCATGGGGTTCTACGGCGGGCTCATGCTTGTCCAAGCGGCCCAAGCGGTCAGCCGCCCCGAAGTGCAACTGGATATGCAGCGCCGCGAAGTGCGGATCATTGAAAGGTCTTCCCGTGGGGCCACGCGACTGATGGCCTGCCACAGCTTTTCCGCGCTCTCTGATATTCGGGTGGAAGAAGGTGAGCTCTTGGCTTTTGACCGCTCTAACGAAGAGGTGCTGCGCGTGCGTTTGAACGCAGTGATGGACCGCGCCCATATCGAGCGTCGGTTGCGCCGCGAGGTGTTTGGTCAGCGGGGCTGAAACGCCCCCTGCGCACACAGGCATAGGCCGACTGTTCGAATTCACACAGAACATGTTGAACCAACACGGATTGTCCGGAGCGCCGCTTCGGACAATTTGTTGTGGTGTAACGCAACACCCCTCTGGAGAGCGAAATGAAGAATACCCTGATTGCAGCCCTGGTCGCCACTACCGCAGCTTCCGCAGCATACGCAGCCCCCGAAAAGTACACCCTGGACCCCAGCCACAGCCAGATCGTGTTCAACTACAACCACCTCGGGTTCTCGACCACCTATGGCATGTACTCGGGTTTCGAAGGCGAAATCATGTTTGACGCCGAAGCGCCTGCAGACAGCTCGGTCACCGTGTCGTTCCCGACCGACACCCTGATCACTGGCTGGGACGAACGCACCCAGCACTTCCTGACCGGCGACTTCTTTGGCGCAGAAGAGAGCCCCGAGATCTCGTTCACCTCGACCGGCATCGAAGTCACTGGCGAGAAAACCGGTGAGATCACTGGCGACCTGACCATCAACGGCGTGACCAAGTCGATCGTTCTGGACGCAGAAATGACCCAGATGGGCGACCACCCGATGGCGAACAAGCCTTGGGTTGGCTTTAACGCGACCACCACCGTTGTACGCAGCGAGTTCGACATGGGTCAGTTCGCACCCTACGTCAGCGACGAAGTCGAAGTCTTTATCTCGATCGAGGCAATGAAAGCCGAGTAATCGCTGATCAGCTAACCGGTACAAGAAATGAAAAAGGCGGTCAGAGTTCTGACCGCCTTTCTTTTTGTCTGGCCGTTTGGGCCGAGGGGTTATTCCCCCTCGGCGGCGCGGGTAGCGGTCAGGTTGATCGCCACGTCGACGGAATATCCCAGCGAACCTTCGTCGCTCATGCTGTCGCCCACATGGTAGTTGCGGCGATCCAGAGTGACGGTGCCATTCACGGTCGCGGTGTCGCCGTCGATGGTCAGGTCAAAGGGCATAGTGATCGGTTGCTCGTAGCCTTTGATCGTCAGCGTGCCTTCGGCGGTGTTGCCCTCGGCGGTCGAGATCAGGTCAGCGGTAAAGGTCGCGGTCGGATGCTCTTCGACATTGAAGTAATCGGGGCCCATGGCCTGGTCCGTGACCGTGCCCAAGGTCAAAGAGGGGATCGAGATCGTGACCTCGGCTTGGCCTTTGACATCGGTCTCTGCGGTTTCGTCGTAGCTGATCGACGCGGTCCAATCAGCGAACGATCCTGTGACGGAGGATCCCATCTGCTGCACGGTGATCGCGATGTCACCTTCGGTTACGGTCCAATCGGTCTCAACTTCGGCCAATGCTGCGGCTTCGGTGCGTTCAGGCTGCGCGAACAGACCAAGCCCGGCACCTGTGCCCAAAGCGGCGGCCCAAATCACGAGCGCGACGAACAGAGGCGCAAAGACGCTGTGCTTGTCTTCGAGCGGACCCGTCGCGGGATAGCCGGGCAGCATCCGCAGCAGGGTCGCGTCGCGGTCGATGAAGTGGTGCTTTAGTGCGCCAAGGACGTGGGCGATCAGCGTAAACAGCAGGACCTTTTCCAAGATCCCGTGCAGCACAGAGAAGGTATGCGAGAGCTCTGGCGATTTGGGAACGAAGGGCAACGACTGACCGAAAGGCCACCAGATCGGTGCATAGCCTTCGGCACTGGCGTGGTGGATCCAACCGGTCAGCGGCACCAAGATCAGCGAGCCATAGAGCAGCCAGTGCGCGGTTTCGGCCAAAAGAGATTCGACTGGCTTGTCCCCGTTCATCAGGGCGGGCTTGGGTTGGGTCAGCGCCCACAGAATGCGTAGGACAGCCACAAAGAACACTGTGACCCCCAGCGTTTTATGCAGAGAGAAAAGCCATGCCTTTTGGGCCAGCTGTTCAGAGGTCTCGAATGGGGCATCGGTTGCAATGATCCCTAGGGGAATCAGCGTGAGGATGAGAAGCGCGACGAGCCAGTGGAAGGTCTTGGCTACGGCGCCGTAGTGGGTGGCGTTGTTGCTGAGGGGCATTGAAAAGTCCTGAACGTCAAATGAGGAGGGGTCCGCTTGGCAAAATAGCGTATGGGCAGTTTGCCACAATATGTGCGCCTGCACAGAGTTTGTGCCCTGCGCTTGTGGGTTTGAGCCGGACCGTCTAGACCTGTCGCAACTTTTTTAAAACGGAGAACTCCATGACACGCGCTTTCGTGTTTCCGGGGCAGGGCGCTCAGACCATTGGAATGGGCAAGGCACTGGCCGAGGCATATCCTGCTTCCAAAGCTGTTTTTGACGAAGTCGACGAGGCTCTGGGCGAGAATTTGTCCGGTTTGATCTGGGAGGGGGACATCGAAACCCTGACCATGACTGCCAACGCTCAGCCTGCGCTGATGGCGACGTCGCTGGCGGCAATGCGCGCGCTGGAGGCCGAAGGTGTTTCCGTGACCGACGCGGCGTTCGTCGCTGGTCACTCGCTGGGGGAATACTCGGCGCTGGCGGCGACTGGATCGCTGTCTGTTGCAGATTGCGCGCGCCTGCTGCGTCTGCGCGGCGATGCAATGCAGCAAGCTGTGCCGGTAGGCGAGGGCGCGATGGCGGCTCTGCTGGGTCTGGACTTCGAGACGGCTGCTGCTGTGGCGGCGGCTGCTGCCGAGGGGCAGGTTTGTCAGGCGGCGAACGATAACGATCCCAGTCAGGTAGTGATTTCCGGTGACAAGGCCGCGGTCGAGCGTGCCTGTGATATTGCCAAGGAAAAAGGCGCCAAGCGCGCGCTGCTGCTGCCCGTCAGCGCTCCTTTCCACTGTGCACTGATGCAGCCTGCGGCGGACAAGATGGCGGCGGCTCTGGCCGAAGTCGAGATCAAGAACCCCGCTGTGCCGCTGGTCGCGAACGTGCGTGCCGAGGCTGTGACCGAAGGCACCTTGATCCGCAATCTGCTGGTCGAACAGGTGACCGGTAGTGTTCGCTGGCGCGAAAGCGTTGCTTGGATGGCGGCGAATGGCGTGACCGAGATCTGGGAAATCGGTGCAGGCAAGGCGCTGAGCGGGATGATCAAGCGGATCGACCGGTCGGTGGCGACCAAGGCTGTTGGCACCCCCGACGACGTAAAAGCAGCTATTGCGGCTGAGTGAATGAGGGTGGCGCCGGGGGCTGTGCGCCCCCGGACCCCCGCAGGGTATTTGGACCAAGATGAAGTTTGGTTCCGAGAGAAGGATGAACGACATGTTTGATTTGACCGGCAAGAATGTTCTGGTGACCGGCGCTTCGGGCGGGATCGGTGGCGAGATCGCAAAAGCGCTGCACGCGGCGGGCGCGACCGTTGGCTTGAGCGGCACTCGTGTGGAGCCTTTGGAAGCATTGGCGGCGGAACTGGGCGAGCGCGCCCATGTGCTGCCCTGTAACCTGAGCGATGCCGAAGCGGTGGATGCGCTGCCTAAGCAGGCGGCCGAGGCTATGGGCTCTGTTGATATTCTGGTGAACAACGCGGGCATCACCCGTGACAACCTGTTTATGCGGATGTCGGACGAAGAGTGGGCGCAAGTTCTGGAAGTGAACCTGACTTCGACCTTCCGTCTGTGCCGCGGCGTGCTGCGCGGGATGATGAAAGCACGTTGGGGTCGGATCATCAACATCAGCTCGATTGTCGGTGCGACCGGCAACCCCGGTCAGGGCAACTATGCGGCCGCCAAAGCGGGTATGGTCGGGATGTCCAAGTCGCTGGCCTATGAGGTTGCGGCGCGCGGCATTACGGTGAATGCGATTGCACCCGGCTTCATTGCGACTGCGATGACCGACAAACTGAACGACAAGCAGAAAGAGGGCATTCTGACCCAGATTCCTGCGGGCCGTATGGGCAACCCCGAAGAGATCGCAGCTGCAACGCTGTATCTGGCGAGCAACGAGGCTGGTTATGTCACCGGCACCACCCTGCACGTCAACGGCGGGATGGCCATGCTGTAAGGTTCCCTAGAGGGACCTATGGAAAGCGTTTGCGTTGCCTGAGTGATGTGCTATAGGCGGCGCAGATTTTAGCCGAGGGTGCCATTGGCGCGTCGGCTGTTCGCTCTACGGTAGATGCCGTAGGGTCAAGAGCCGCCCGGTTGGGCAGAGACGTCCACCCCTCGGGGCGCGGGCAACAAACGGGCAAAAGCCCAGTAGAAGTGATGAGGAATTGACATGAGCGATGTCGCAGAACGCGTAAAGAAGATCGTTGTAGAGCACCTCGGTGTTGACGAAGACAAAGTCAGCGAAGGTGCTTCGTTCATCGACGATCTGGGCGCAGACAGCCTTGACACCGTTGAGCTGGTCATGGCGTTCGAAGAAGAGTTCGGCATCGAGATCCCCGATGACGCAGCTGAAAACATCCAGACCTTCGGCGACGCGGTCAAGTTCATCTCGGAAAACCAGTAATTTCCGACTGACTTACGTATAGCGAAAGCGGCGTTCCTGATGGGAGCGCCGCTTTTGTTTTGCGCGGTGGGGCGTTTTGCGATTCGATTGGGGCGCGCTTTCATGCGCTCTGAACGCGGAAATCCACCGGCGGAACGGGGCGCAAATGGCCCGCAGAACGCGCCAAGCCCTTGCCCCCCACGTGAAATGCGGGGTAGACAGCGGCAAAGCACTAATGAGGAAGGGCAGCCGCATGCGTCGTGTCGTCGTCACCGGTTTGGGATTGGTAACTCCGCTGGCTTGCGGGGTCGAGGAAACCTGGTCGCGTATTCTGGCCGGAGAGTCGGGCGCTGGTCCGATCACCAAGTTTGATGCCAGCAATCTGGCCACCACTTATGCCTGCGAGATTCCGCTGGGCGATGGGACCGATGGCACCTTCAACCCCGATGACTGGATGGCGCCCAAAGAGCGTCGCAAGGTCGATGACTTTATCCTTTATGGGATTGCAGCAGCGATGCAGGCGGTCAAGGATTCCGGTTGGGAGCCCGAGGATGCCGAGGCGCGTGAACGCACCGGCGTCATGATCGGCTCTGGCATCGGTGGTCTGAACTCGATCGCGGAAACCGCTGTTTTGATCAAGGAAAAGGGCCCGCGCCGTGTGTCGCCGTTCTTTATCCCTGGTGCGCTGATCAACCTGATCTCTGGTCAGGTCTCGATCAAATTCGGCTTCAAAGGCCCGAACCACGCTGTTGTAACTGCTTGTTCGACCGGTGCGCACGCCATTGGCGACGCAGCCCGTCTGATCAAGGATGGCGACGCGGACGTCATGGTTGCCGGTGGTGCAGAAGGCGCGATCTCGGAAATCGGGATTGCGGGTTTCAACGCCTGTAAAGCGCTGTCGACCAAACGTGCGGACGATCCCAAAGCGGCGAGCCGCCCCTACGACGCGGACCGTGACGGCTTTGTCATGGGCGAGGGCGCAGGCATCGTTGTTCTGGAAGAATACGAGCACGCCAAAGCGCGCGGTGCGAAGATCTACGCCGAAGTTCTGGGCTATGGACTGTCGGGCGACGCCTACCACATCACCGCCCCCAGCGAAGATGGCGAAGGCGGCGAGCGTTCGATGAAAGCCGCGCTGAAGAAAGCCGGTCTTGAGCCCAACGCGATCGACTACATCAACGCGCACGGCACCTCGACTATGGCGGACGTGATCGAATTGGGCGCGGTAGAGCGTCTGATGGGTGATCACGCGGGCAACGTCACCATGTCCTCGACCAAATCGGCGACCGGTCACCTGCTGGGTGCTGCTGGTGCAATCGAAGCGATCTTCTCGATCCTTGCGATCCGCGATCAGGTGGCTCCGCCGACCATCAACCTCGATACCCCCGCGGTGGAGACCAAGGTTGATTTGGCCCCGAACAAGAAGGTCGAGCGCAAGATTGATGTGGCTCTGTCCAACAGCTTTGGCTTCGGCGGTACCAATGCCAGTGTGATCTTCGGGAAAGTGAAGTAATGTGGCGCAGTGTTGCCTCTAACGCGCTGACGTTTCTGATCGTCGCGATCTTTCTGCTGTCTGGCGTCGTCCTCTGGGGGCAGCGCCAGTACACAGAAGCTGGCCCGCTGAACGAGGCAATTTGTTTGCGTGTGGAGCGCGGCAGCAATTTCAGTCGTGTGTCCGAGAACCTTGCTGAGCAAGGTGCAATCACGAATGCGCAGATCTTTCGCGTTGGCGTCGACTACACGGACAAATCCACCGAGCTAAAAGCGGGGTCCTACTTGGTGCCTGCCAATACCTCGATGGAAGAGATCGTGGATATCGTCACCCGTGGCGGCGCGAGCTCTTGTGGGACCGAGGTGGTTTACCGCGTTGGCGTGAACTCTTTGGTTGGGGAGGTCCGCGAACTGGACCCCGCCACCGGCCGTTTCGAGGAAGTGGCTGAGTATGCGCCTGGCTCGGACGCTGAGGTGCCCGCCGAAGTGACCCGCGTGAAGGAGTTGGGCGACACCCGCTATCGGATCGCTCTGGCCGAAGGTGTGACCAGCTGGCAGATCGTGAACGCGCTGAACAGCGTCGACGTTCTAAGCGGTGAGATTTCGGGTATTCCGGCCGAGGGTAGCCTCGCGCCTGACAGTTACGAAGTGTCCAAAGGCGATGACCGCGCGGCGGTAATTGCGCGGATGGAAGCGCTTCAGGCAGATCGTGTGGCTGAAGTTTGGGCCAGCCGCTCGGACAACATTGAAGTCGAGACCCCCGAAGAGATGCTGATCCTTGCCTCGATTATCGAGAAAGAGACCGGCATTGCGGAGGAGCGTCCTCAGGTGTCGAGCGTTTTTACCAACCGTTTGGCGCAGGGCATGCCACTGCAAACGGACCCGACCGTGATCTACGGAATCACGCGGGGCGAAGGTGTGCTGGGTCGCGGTCTACGACAGAGCGAATTGCGCCGCGAGACGCCTTGGAACACCTATGTGATCCGTGGTTTGCCGCCGACTCCGATTGCGAACCCCGGTCTGGCGTCGCTGCGTGCGGCGGTCGATCCGGCAGATACGCCCTATCTGTTCTTTGTGGCGGATGGCACCGGCGGCCACGCGTTCGCAGAAACACTGGCGGAGCATAATGCGAATGTGGCCAAGTGGCGGGCAATTGAAGCTGAGCGTGCAAATAACTGATATCGCTTGATGAATGCGGTTTGAGAAAGCGTCCCCTTGGGGGCGCTTTTTTCGTTTTGGGCCTGCTGTGCAGTCCACCTGCGGCGCGGGTATTTGTGCCAAGAAAGAGATACGCCTTTCCAAAGGGTTAAGGGCGCGGGCGTGTGAAATGCCGGGTCATAGGCGGGACGGACCGAGCGCGGTATATCTGGTGGCAAGCTAGACGAGACGGGCCCGCTACTTTGCAGGCAAACGGGTGGTGGGTCGCGTTTTCTCGTGCGGGTTTCGCATGAGAGGCAAAACACAATGAACACATCTATCGAGCAGCCCCATGAGGACCGTATTTTTGACCGCTTTCGCAATGTGGCGGGGCAAATCCACGATCTGATGGGGGAAGTCGAAGCCCTGCAGAACAAGATCCGCGTCGGTGACTTGGAGGCTATGAAGAACAGCGAAAAGGCGCTGGCCGCGCTGCGGGGGTGGATGAAACGGGCCTATGAATTGGAGGATCTGCACCATGAACGAACTGGACAGTCACGGGGTGGAGCCGAGCTTGACCTCGGCGCCGCACGCGCTTCGATCGGGGGCCGCTTGGCTCGCCTCCGCGCCGCTGGAGGTGCAGGAGCAGTTTCTGGACAGTCTGAGTGAGGCAGAGGTCGCGGCGTTACCGTGGCTCTTTGATTTCTGGGCTTTGCCGCATCAGTTGCCGCCTTCGGGGGATTGGCGCAGCTGGGTGATTATGGGGGGGCGCGGCGCGGGGAAAACCCGCGCCGGTGCCGAATGGGTGCGTTCTCGGGTCGAGGGTAACAGGCCCCGCGATCCGGGTGCGTGCTCGCGCATCGCGCTGGTCGGCGAGACATTCGATCAGGTGCGCGAAGTGATGATTTTCGGGGAGAGCGGGATTCTGGCCTGCTCTCCGCCGGATCGTCGGCCCGAATGGAGCGCGACGCGGCGGCGGTTGACTTGGCCCAATGGGGCAGAGGCGGCGGCCTTTTCTGCTCATGATTTTGAGGGACTCAGGGGGCCGCAGTTCGATGGCGCTTGGGTCGATGAATTGGCCAAGTGGAAGAACGGGCAGGAGGCTTGGGACATGTTGCAGTTTGCGCTGCGGCTGGGAGATGATCCGCGGGTCTGTGTGACGACAACGCCGCGGAACGTGGGGGTGCTGAAGGACTTGCTGAAGGCACCGTCTACGGTGGTGACCCATGCGCGGACGCAGGATAACAGCGCCTATCTGGCGGAGTCGTTTCTGGCTGAGGTGCAGGCGCGGTATGCGGGCTCTCGGCTGGGGCGTCAGGAATTGGATGGCGTGCTGCTGGAAGAGGCTGAGGGCGCGCTGTGGAAGATGGCAGAGCTGGAGCGAGCGCAGGTCGGTGCTGTGCCCGACTTGGATCGCATCGTGGTCGCTGTGGACCCGCCGGTGACGGGCCATGCGGGGTCGGACACCTGCGGGATCGTTGTGGTCGGCGCTGTGGTGCAGGGACCGCCGCAAAACTGGCGGGCTTATGTGCTGGAGGATGCTTCTGTGGCGTCGAGTTCCCCGTTGGCTTGGGCGCAGGCGGCTGTGGCTGCAATGCGCCGGCACAGTGCGGATCGGATCGTTGCCGAGGTCAATCAGGGTGGTGATCTGGTAGAGGCGGTTCTGCGGCAGGTCGATCCTTTGGTGCCCTATGCCAAGGTTCATGCCTCGCGCGGGAAGGTCGCGCGGGCCGAACCCGTGGCCGCTTTGTACGAACAGGGGCGCGTGCGCCACATTCGCGGTCTGGCAGAGCTGGAAGACCAGATGTGCCGGATGGGGCCCCGTGGTTTTGAGGGCAAAGGCAGCCCGGATCGCGTGGATGCGCTTGTCTGGGGTGTGACTGAGCTGTTGATCAAGCCTGCGCAGGGCTATCAGCGCCCGCAGGTTCGGAGCCTCTGACAGGCAGCGCACGGTGCTCCCAGCGGGTGTTAATCTTTGCGGCGGATAAGTGTCACACAGACGGCGCGGGACGGTCCCTCGCCAGAACGGAACGGAGGGACAATGGCGGTTTTCGATCTCTTCCGGGGTCGGGCAGAGCCCCAGCCCGTGCCAGAGACCAAGGCTAGCGCGACCGGTCCGGTGGTGCACTGGTCGGGAGGCGGACGGATTGCCTGGACCCCGCGGGATACGGTTTCACTGACCCGTGCGGGGTTTGTCGGCAATCCGGTGGGCTTTCGTGCGGTCAAGGTGATCGCCGAGGCGGCGGCCTCTTTGCCGCTGATCCTGCAGGACAGCGCGGCGCGGTATTCGGAGCATCCTTGGCTGGCGCTTTTGAACCGGCCCAACGGGGCGCAGGGGCGGTCCGAGTTTCTGGAGACCCTGTATGGCCAAATGCTGCTGTCGGGGAACGGGTACATCGAGGCTGTCGAAGCCGAGGGCGTGCCGGTGGAACTGCATGTTCTGCGCTCGGACCGGATGCATGTGGTGCCGGGGACGGATGGTTGGCCGGTGGCCTATGACTACGTGGTCGGGGCGAAAAAGCATCGGTTCGACATGATGGGCGGGCAGCCGGTTTGCCATATCCGCAGTTTTCACCCGCAGGATGACCACTATGGTCTGTCGCCTCTAGAGGCGTCGGGAACGGCGATTGACGTGCACAATTCAGCGGCGCGATGGTCCAAGGCTTTGTTGGATAACGCGGCGCGGCCTTCGGGGGCGATCGTGTATTCGGGGGCCGAGGGGCAAGGCACCATGAGCGCGGATCAGTATGATCGCCTTGTGTCCGAGATGGAGGCCCATCACACCGGTGCCCGCAATGCTGGGCGGCCGATGCTGCTGGAGGGCGGTCTGGACTGGAAACCGATGGGCTTTAGCCCCAGCGATATGGAGTTCCAGAAGACCAAAGAGGCCGCCGCGCGGGACATCGCCATTGCCTTTGGCGTGCCGCCGATGCTGCTGGGGATTCCCGGAGATGCGACCTACGCCAACTATCAAGAGGCGCATCGGGCGTTCTATCGCCTGACGGTGCTGCCTTTGGCGGGCAAGGTGCTGGGGGCGCTCTCGAACTGGCTGTCGGTGCTGTCGGGCGAAGAGTTGGCTCTGGGGCTAGATCTGGACCAGGTCCCTGCCTTGGCCGAGGAGCGCGAGGCCCGTTGGCGCCGCGTGGCGAATGCCGATTTCCTGACCGATGCGGAAAAGCGCGTGGCGTTGGGGTTCCCCGCCATGCCCGAGGAGAATGCAGATGCTTGAACGTAAATTCCATCGCCCGGATGCGGGTTTGCGCACCGATGGGGCCGAGATCAGCGGGTATGCCTCGGTCTTTGGTCTGGTGGATCGCGGCGGTGATGTGGTGGCCAAGGGCGCCTATGCAGCCTGTCTGGAGCGACTGAAGGCCAAGGGCGGCAGAGTCCGGATGCTGTGGCAGCACGATCCGAACCAGCCCATCGGCGTGTGGGACGAGCTGCGAGAGGACGACCATGGCCTTTGGGTCAAGGGCCGACTGCTGGAAAGCGTCGACAAGGGGCGCGAGGCTGCGGCCTTGGTCAAGGCCGGTGCGCTGGACGGGCTGTCGATTGGCTATCGCACCGTGCGTGCCGCCAAGGACGGCAAGGGGCGCCGCATCCTGCATGAAGTTGATTTGTGGGAGGTGTCGCTTGTGACCTTTCCCATGCTGCCTGACGCCACCGTTCGGGCCAAATCCCACAATCCCGCAGGGGCCTTTGTAAAGGCGCTCCAGCGGGCCGGTCAGCTTCTGACTCAAGCCTAATCCCAATCAAGGAGAGACCCGGATGGATCTGACCGAGGCGATACCACGGACCGGCGAAGCTGTGCCCGATTCAGGTGAAATGCACAGCGCGATCAATGACTTCTTGGGCGCGATTGAAGCGTTCAAGGCCGACGTGAATTCGAAATTTCAAAAGCAGGAAGAGAGACTGACCATGCTTGACCGTAAATCCCTGACCGGAACCCGTCCCGCTCTGTCGATGGCTTATGACACTGAGGCGCCGCACAAAAAGGCGTTTGATGCTTATCTGCGTAGCGGCGATGACGAGGGTCTGCGCGGTCTGGATATCGAGGCTAAGGGTATGTCCACCGCAGTGGCAGCCGATGGTGGCTATTTGGTGGACCCTCAGACCAGTCAGCGCATTTCTGGCGTGCTGTCGAGCACTGCTTCGATCCGCGCGATTGCCAATGTCGTCAGCGTCGAGGCGACCAGCTATGACGTGCTAATCGACCGCGCCGAAATGGGCCACGGTTGGGCGAATGAAACCGACACGATGGCCGAAACGGCGTCGCCCCAGATTGATCGCATCACCATCCCGCTGCATGAGCTGTCGGCTCTGCCCAAAGCCTCGCAGCGGTTGCTAGATGACAGTGCGTTCGACATTGAGGGCTGGCTGGCGGGCCGTATCGCGGACAAGTTTGCCCGCGCCGAGGCGGCGGCCTTTGTCAGCGGTGACGGTGTGGACAAGCCCAAAGGCTTTTTGACCCACAGCCGTGTCGCTGATGAAATCTGGACATGGGGCAATCTGGGGTATGTGACGACCGGTGCGGATGCGGCCTTTTCTGGCGCCGAGAGCCTGATCGATCTGGTCTATGCTCTGGGTGCTCAGTATCGCGCCCGTGCCCAGTTCGTGATGAACTCGAAAACTGCAGGCCAAGTGCGCAAGCTAAAAGACAACGATGGTCGTTTCCTATGGACTGATGGTCTGGCGGCGGGTGAGCCTGCGCGTCTGCTCGGTTACCCCGTACTGATCGCCGAAGACATGCCTGATATCACCACCGGTTCCTGTGCGATCGCGTTCGGCGATTTCCAGTCGGGCTATACTGTTGCCGAGCGTCCGGACCTGCGCGTTCTGCGTGATCCCTTCAGTGCCAAGCCCCATGTCCTGTTTTACGCGACCAAGCGCGTCGGCGGAGACGTGAGCGACTTTGCCGCGATCAAGCTGCTGAAATTCGCCACCTCCTGACCAGAGGTGCAGTGATCTGGCCCAGGCATGGGCCGGACAAGGCCTCGTGCTGTCGCTGTCTGGCCAATCCTCCGCACGAGGGCGGCAGCGCGGGGTCCGAGTTTGAGCGGGCTGATTTCGGAGACAAAAATGATCCTGAACGAAGAGACTAAAGTGCCTTTGACCGCTTTGCCGGTGCAGGCGTTCAAGTCCCATTTGCGGCTTGGCACCGGATTTGGCGAAGATGCGGTGCAGGAAGCTGTGCTCGAGGGGTACCTGCGGGCGGCCTTGGCGGCGATTGAGCGCCGGACCGGCAAAGCTCTGATCACGCGCGAATTTTCCTGCCGTATCTGGGCATGGCGAGATGTATGCGGGCAGACGTTACCCTTGGCGCCCGTGCGTCAGGTTTTGGAAATGAGTCTGATCGATGTGGATGACAACCTGACCATCGTGCCTGCAGATCGGTACCGATTGGCAGGCGATGCGCAGCGGCCGCGGATTGCGCCGCGTGGCACGCAGCTGCCGACGATCCCAAACGGTGGCTACGCTGAAGTGTTCTTTCTCGCGGGCTACGGCGAGACTTGGGGCGATTTGCCAGCCGATCTGGCGCAGGCCGTAATGATGCTGGCGAGCCACTACTACGAATATCGCGATCAGAGCGCAGGCGGGACAGATGCCTTTCCGTTTGGGGTGAGTGGTTTGATCGAGCGGTTTCGCACAGTCCGCGCCTTTGGGAGGATCGGCGCATGAAGTCGGTCCATCTGAACCAAGAATTGGTGCTGGAGGCGCGCCAAAGCGTCTCGGACGGTGCCGGTGGGATGCAATCGGGCTGGGTCAGCCTTGGCACGCTGTGGGCAGAGGTGCGAGGCGGCAGTGGCCGGATCGCAGGTGGGGCGGCGCAGGTGGTGTCAGAGACCGCTTATCGCATCGTGGTGCGCGCCGCCCCAGCGGGGAGCCCTGCGCGACCCGTTGCGGGGCAAAGACTCCGCTCTGGTGTCCGTGTTTGGCAGATCGAGGCCGTGCGGGAATACGACCACGCTGCACGCTTCTTGATCTGCTTTGCCAAAGAGGAGGTTGCTGCATGAGCTATCAACACTCAGGAGCCCTACAAACAGCCCTGTTTTCTCATCTGGCGGCGGATAGCGCTTTGTCGGCGCTGATCGGCGACGCTCTGTACGATACCGTACCATCGGGCACCCTACCAGAGACTTACGTGATGATGGGTGAAGAAGAGGCCAAGGATGTGGCAGACCCGTTGGGCCAAGACGCTCTTCACGACTTTACGCTGTCGATCGTTTCCACAGCGCAAGGATTTCTGATGGCCAAAACGGTCGCCGCGGCGATTGGTCAAGCGCTGGAAATTGCGCCTGTTCCTTTGACCGAGGGACGCGTGGTCTGGCTTCGGTTCCGCAAGGCGAAGGCGCAGCGCAATTCAGAAACTCGACAAATCGATCTCAAGTACCGCGCGTATCTCGCGGCAAACTGACTTTCAAACAAAGAGGTGAACTATGGCTACTCAGGCGGGCAAGGACCTACTGATCAAGATCGACCAAACCGGTGACGGTGTCTTTGAAACTCTGGCCGGGCTGCGCGCAACGCGTTTGTCTTTCAACGCTGAAACTGTGGATGTGACCAACCTTGGCAGCGAAGGTGGCTGGCGCGAGTTGCTGGCGGGTGCCGGTGTGAAATCGGCCTCAATCTCAGGGTCTGGCGTGTTCAAAGACACTGCGGGCGATGCCCGTGCGCGGCAAATTTTCTTTGACGGTCAGATGCCCGATTTTCAAGTGATCATTCCTGACTTTGGCGTCGTTCAAGGCGCTTTCCAGATCGCAGCGATTGAGTATGCGGGCACCTATGACGGCGAGGCGACCTATGAGTTGTCGCTGTCGTCGGCGGGCGCGCTGGACTTTACGGCGCTGTGATGGCGAACCCGTGGAGCGGAGAAGTCGCGATTTCGGTCAATGGCACTGAACGGGTCATGAAGCTAACGCTCGGGGCCTTGGCTGAACTTGAGGACCGGATCGAAGCAGGCAGCCTTGTGGATCTCATATCGCGGTTCGAAACTGGCACCTATCGGTCGCTAGATTTGATGGCCCTGATCACCGCGGCTTTGCGTGGTGGTGGGTTACCGATCACAGAGACAGAGGTTGCGAACGCATCATTCGATGGGGGCCTGAACAGAGCGGCGTCTGCGGCAGCTAGATGTATGGCTTTGGCATTCGCTCCACCAGAAAGCGTTGAATGACTGAGTTCGATTTCAATGGAATGCTGCGGGTGGCTTTGGCTGAATTAAAGCTATCGCCATCCGCGTTCTGGGCCATGACCCCTTATGAATTCATGACCATGACCGGCCGCACGCCAGCGGACATGCCCATGGTCCGTGCGCGGTTCGATGTTTTGAGCCGTGCTTTTCCCGATACCAAGGAGAATGATCATGACCGAGGGTCTGAGTGATCTAGAGGCCGATCTCGACCGGCTTGAGGAGAGCATGGAGGGTGCCGCAAGCCTGACACGCGGGTTCGAAGCCGAGCTATCTCGGATGCGTGAAAGCATGAGTGAGACCACGTTGGATATGCGGCGGATGGAGCGCGGGATGTCGAACGGGCTTCGGCGTGCCTTTGACGCGGTGGTGCTGGATGGGACGCGGCTGAGTACAGCGTTGTCAGGGTTGGGGCAATCGATGGTGAAGACAGCTTACGGTGCCGCGACCAAGCCCGTAACGGATCAGGCTGCGGGGGCCCTGTCAGGCACTCTTGGCGCGTTCATGTCGCGTGTGTTGCCATTTGCGAAGGGCGGAGCGTTTGCTCAGGGGCGGGTCATGCCCTTTGCCAAAGGGGGGATCGTGAACAGTCCCACGGCGTTCCCGATGAAGGGCGCGACGGGCCTGATGGGCGAGGCTGGCCCTGAGGCGATTATGCCTCTGACACGTGGACCAGACGGATCACTCGGCGTTCGCATTGCTGGGGGGGCTGGCCCTGTTTCTGTGGTTATGAACATCACAACACCCGATGCGGCGAGTTTTCGGCGCAGTCAGTCCCAGATCGCGGCGCGCATGGCGCGCGCGCTCTCTCATGGCAATCGTAATCATTAAGCGAGGCAAGAATGGCTTTTCACGAAGTTCGGTTTCCCACCGACATCAGCTTTGGCGCCTTGGGCGGACCAGAGCGCCGCACCCAAATTGTGACACTATCGAACGGCTACGAAGAGCGAAATACCCCGTGGCACCATTCTCGTCGCCGTTATGACGCTGGAATGGGGGTGCGCTCTTCGGCGGATTTGGAGGATGTAATCGCCTTCTTTGAAGCGCGGGCAGGGCAACTCCATAGCTTCCGATGGAAGGACTGGAGCGATTTTCGGTCGGCAAAAGGTCAGGCACCGATCACACCCGAAGACCAAGAAATTGCGATCGGTGATGGCGAGACGATGACGTTTCAGCTGCGCAAAGAGTACCGCTCGGGCGCACAAAGCTACGCGCGGCCCATCGCGAAGCCGGTCCGTGCGACGGTGCGGATGGCCGTTGCGGGAAACGAAATGCACGAAGGCATTGATTGGTCGCTGGATGACACGACGGGCGAGATCACTTTTGTTGCCCCGCCTGAAAGTGATGCGCCAATCACGGCCGGTTTCGAATTCGATGTTCCAGTACGATTTGACACGGATACGATTCAGATCGCGATGTCACGGTTCAACGCGGGCGAGGTACCGGACGTCCCTGTTGTGGAGGTGCGGCTATGAACGTCGGGGCTCAGAACCAGGATAAATCAGCGACGACGATGTGCCGTGCGTGGCGCTTGGTGCGTGCTGATGGTCATGCACTAGGGTTCACAGATCATGATGGTGTTCTTGAATTCGACGGAACAATCTTTCGCCCACATGGGGGAATGAGCTCTTCAGCGTTGGAGCAATCCACTGGCTTGTCAGTTGATAACGCAGAGGCGTTTGGCGTCTTAAGTTCGGACAAGATTTCGTCCGAGGACATCGCGGCTGGGCTCTACGATGCCGCTGCATTCTCCTTGTGGCAGGTGAACTGGCAAGATCTGTCTGAACGGGAATTGCTTTTCCGAGGTCAGCTGGGAGATATCCGCCAGTCGGGTGGCATGTTTCAGGCAGAGCTGCGCGGCTTGTCTGATCTTTTAGCGCAGCCGCGTGGTCGAACTTTTCAAAAGGGGTGCGGGGCTGTCCTTGGGGATCGGGCTTGTGGGGTGCATCTGAACCAACCCCTTTACCAACTGAATGGTACGGTGCGAAAAGTCATCGATAAGAGAGTGCTTTTGATTGAGACTGAAGCCGCGCATGATGCTGGATGGTTTGCGCGTGGGACAGTCAAGTTTGAAACCGGCTTGGGTCAGGTTGTAGAGGGCGCTGTCAAGTCCGATGGCGTGACCGACGGACGTCGCCGAATCGAACTTTGGCATCCTCTGCCCCGTGAGCCCGCTCTTGGCACCCAAGTTACCGTGAATGCAGGCTGTGATAAGCTGTTCTCGACTTGTCGATTTAAGTTCCGGAACACACCGAACTTTCAGGGTTTTCCCGATTTGCCGGGCGACGATTGGATGATGCGCTACCCGAATATGTCCGAACCGAAGGACGGGGGGAGCCGTCGATGAGCGCACGATCACAAGCAGCACTCGCGGAGGCGAGAGAATGGATCGGAACGCCCTATCTTCATCAAGCTAGCGCGAAGGGTTTCGGCACAGATTGCCTCGGGCTCCTGCGCGGAGTTTGGCGTCATTTGTATGGGCGGGAACCGGAGGTAATTCCGAGCTACACGGCAGATTGGTCAGAGCCACAAGGCGACGAGGCGCTGTGGCGTGCGGCGTGCCGGCACCTCGTCGCAAAGCCACTCTCGAAGGAAGCAGAGGGCGATGTTCTTTTGTTCCGGATGCGGCACGGCGGCGTAGCAAAGCATTTGGGGCTACAGAGCGCCTGCGGTAATGCCCCGCGCTTCATTCATGCATTCGGCAATCATGCGGTTCTCGACAGCCCGCTCAGTGCTCCTTGGCGCCGCAGGATCGTGGCGCGTTTTGAATTTCCCAATGAGGTAAAGTGATGGCGACAATCGTATTATCCGCGGCGGGCGGGGCATTGGGTGGTTTTCTGGGCGGAAGCCTCGGCGGCTTGGGAATGGCGACACTGGGACGTGCTACCGGCGCAGTTTTGGGACAAGCGCTGGACTCGCGTCTCTTCTCGAATCAAACGAGCGCTGGATCCACCGTCGAAGTTGGGCGCACAAATCGACTGCGCATCGGCTCTTCGTCCGAAGGTGAAGGGATTGCCAAAGTTTACGGCCGTACGCGCGTCTCAGGCCAGATCATCTGGGCGACGCGATTCAAAGAAACCGTTCACACCAAGACCTCGCGAAGTGGCGGGGGCAAAGGCTCCTCTGGTTCGCACTCTTCGACAACCCAGCGCTACACGTACTCTATCAATCTCGCGATCGCTTTGTGCGAGGGCGAGATCGCGCGTGTTGGCCGAGTCTGGGCGGACGGCTCAGAGGTGGATCTGTCTACCCTGAATATGCGTGTTTACCGCGGCGAAGTAGACCAGCAGCCGGACCCCTTGATTGAAGCGATAGAAGGAACCGATGCCGTTCCCGCCTATCGTGGGACGGCCTATGTGGTGCTAGAGGACTTACCACTCGGAGACTTCGGAAACCGTGTCCCTCAGTTCAGCTTCGAGGTCGTGCGCCATGCACCTGATCATGTGTCAGAGCACGGCGACGTGTCTAAAGATATCACCGCCGTTGCGATGATCCCGGGCTCTGGAGAATACACTTTGGCGACCACGCCCGTTCACTACGGGAAAGGGTTGGGACGTAATTCCTCGGCCAATGTGAACAGTTACTCAGGCATGAGCGACTTTGAATCCTCGGTGCACGCGTTGACCGAGGAGGCGCCGAATTGCCGTGCAACATCGCTCGTTGTGTCTTGGTTCGGAAACGATCTGCGATGTGGTGCGTGCTCGATCAAACCAAAGGTCGAGCAGACCGCGCATGATGGAGTTGGCATGCCTTGGCAAGTCAGCGGGGTACTTCGCGCTGAGGCAGAGCAAGTCGTGCAGCTTGACGGCGATCCTGTCTACGGTGGGACGCCCGCAGATCAGTCCGTGGTGGAAGCGATCCAGCATTTGAACGCTGTGGGTCAAGAGGTGATGTTCTATCCCTTCATCTTGATGGATCAGCTCGGCGGCAACGGCTTGCCCGATCCTTGGGGACAGGGTGAAGAGCAGCCGGCTTTGCCGTGGCGCGGCCGGATCACCTTGTCTACCGCACCAACACTGAGCAATACGCCCGATGGGACAGAAATGGCGGATGCAGAGGTCGCTTCCTTTGTCGGAACGGCACAGCCCAGCGACTTTCGGATTGAAGACGGGCAAGTCTTATACGATGGACCAGACGAATGGTCTTTGCGCCGTTTCGTCCTTCATTATGCCAAACTGTGTGAGCTGGCAGGCGGCGTACATGCCTTCTGTATCGGGTCTGAACTGCGCGCTTTGACACAAATTCGCGGTGTCTCCGGTTTTCCGGTCGTCGATGCCTTGAAGGCGTTGGCCGCGGACGTGCGCACCATCCTCGGGCCTGATGTCAAACTGGGCTATGCGGCGGACTGGACTGAGTATTGGGGGTATCAGCCCCAAGATGGCACCGGCGATCGCTACTTCCATTTGGACCCACTGTGGGCTGACCCGCAGATCGATTTTATCGGAATTGACAACTATATGCCGCTTTCGGACTGGCGCGACGGCAACGATCACGTCGATGCGGATTGGCACACAGCCTACAACCCGGCCTACCTGAAGCAGAACATCGAAGGCGGTGAAGGCTACGACTGGTATTACCCAAGCGATGAGGCGCGCGATTTGCAGCAGCGCGCACCCATCACCGATGGCGCCTACGGGGAGCCTTGGGTGTACCGCTACAAGGACATTCGCAGTTGGTGGACGAGCCATCACCACGAGCGTATCGCCGGTCTGCGTGCGGACACTCCAACTGCGTGGGAGCCCTTTGCCAAGCCAATCTGGTTCACGGAAATAGGATGCGCAGCGGTCAACAAAGGCACCAACCAGCCGAACAAATTCGTCGACCCAAAGTCTTCTGAGTCTGCTTTGCCCCATTACTCCACAGGAGAGCGGGACGAGTTCATCCAGATGCAATACCTGCGTGTGATGCGCGAATATTGGCAGGATGCGTCCAAGAACCCCGTTTCGCCGGTTTATGGTGGTCCGATGCTGGATGCTGACCGGATGTTTGTGTGGGCTTGGGATGCGCGTCCCTACCCGGCATTTCCCAATCACGGTGGCCTATGGAAGGATGCGCCAAACTATCAGCGCGGACATTGGATCACGGGCCGGAGTGGGCATCGAACGCTGGCCTCCGTCGTGGCCGAGATTTGCGCCTCTGCTGGCGTTTTGGATGTTGACACCTCGCAGCTATACGGAGTGGTTCGGGGATATTCGGAAACGGGCCCCCAGTCCGCCCGTGCCGCGCTGCAAGGGCTCATGGTGACTCACGGCTTTGATGCGGTGGAAGAGGGCGGCACGCTGGTATTTCGTTCCCGCTCCGATGCACAGGTCAAGATGCTGGACCGCGAGCGCGTGCTGGCGGACGACGAAGGGGATATCCGGCAGGCGCGGGCGTCTGACCTAGAGGTGCCGAATACCGTTGGCCTGTCTTTCTTCGAGGCGGACGCGGGCTTCGAACCCGTGTCTGTCGACACGCGTGGACCGTGGGATAGTGTTCAGCGCCCCTCACAGAACGAGGTGCCTGTTGTCCTGACCAGAGGGGAAGCGAAACAGGCCGCAGACCGCTGGCTCTCAGAGGCGCAAACAAGCCGAGAGACCTGCGCATTTGCGCTCCCGCCCTCTCGCAACGATGTGTGTGCCGGAGATTTTGTCGCCTTTGTGGATGCGCCGCAGGATATCTACCGTGTCGAACGTGTGACCGTTGCTGAGGGCCGAGAGGTCGAGGCAGTGCGCGTGGATCCGTCCGTCTACACACCCGCGCCAGAGATCGCAGAGATCCCCATTACGGCGCCCTACGTGCCGCCTCTGCCTGCTATCTGCCTGCCGATGGAGTTGCCCTTGCTGCGCGGGGATGAGGTCGCTCATGCACCCTATCTCGCGGCGTCAGGTGATCCGTGGCCGGGTGGCGTCAACGTCTATTCCAGCCGGACCGATGCTGGATATACGCTGGCAACAACGCTTGATGCGCCTGCGACGCTGGGCCAGTTGGACACGGCGCTGCCCTTTGCGCCGATCGGAGCCGAGCAAAGGGGCGTGTCTATCGAGGTGACATTGGTGTCGGGTGACCTTTATTCGGTGGATGAGGCTGCGTTTCTGTCGGGCGCAAATCTTGCCGCCATTGGGTCGGGTGCTTCGGATGGATGGGAGCTGATCCAATTCCGCAAGGCCGAACCGTTGGGGGGCGGGCGCTACCGACTGTCCGGCTTCTTGCGCGGGCAGGCGGGGACGGACTGGACCCAAGCTGGCGCGTGGCCCAAGGGCAGCTATTTTGTACTAGTGGACGGGGCTTTGGATCAGCTTGATCTGCCGGCCGAGTCCCTGAACCTGCCGATGTACCTGCGCTCGGGCCCAGTGGGCCGTCCCTATGACGACCGCGCCTACACCACCGAGGACGTCACGTTTGTCGGCCGCGGGTTGGCACCTTATCGCCCTTGTCATTTGGCGCAGGTCCGTTCGGGCGGGGATGACCATCTGTCTTGGGTACGTAGAACGCGTATCGGCGGCGATGACTGGAGCCGCGAGGACGTGCCGCTGGCTGAAACAATTGAGGCCTATGCCCTGCGTGTTTTTGCACAGGGCTCTCTCGTCCGCGAAGAGAGACTTACAGAACCGCAGTTCACCTATACGTCTGCACAACGGTCTTCGGATGGTGTTGTCGGGGGCTATCGTATTGAAGTTGCGCAGATTTCTGACCTGTTCGGAGCGGGCCCAAGCGCCGCACTCAATATCGGCTGATAAAAACAAAAGGCGGCGCTTTGAAAGTGCCGCCTGTTCACAATCACGTCCTTGCATTTCGCCATCCGATCCTATCTGTTACACTGTTCGAAAGAGCGGAGGGTCCGATGCCTGAGACACAACCGAAAATTGCCGCGATCGACCCTGTGTGGTCCCGCATCGTAGAAGAGGCCGAAGCGGCCATCATCGAAGAGCCTCTTCTTGGGGGGCTGGTCCACTCAACGATCCTGCACCACGGATCGCTTGAGCGTGCGCTGACCTATCGGATGGCGATGAAGCTGTCCTCGCCCGAGATGTCGGGCCAACTGCTGCGTGAGATCGCCGAAGAGGCGTATGCCAGCGACGAAACCTTGGGCGAGGCGGCACGCGCTGACATCGTCGCTGTGTACGACCGCGACCCCGCATGCTTGCGGTACATCCAGCCTTTGCTGTTCTTCAAAGGGTTCCAAGCGATCCAGAGCTATCGCGTGGCGCACTGGCTGTGGCGCACCGGACGGCACGATCTGGCATACTTCCTTCAGATGCGGATTTCTGAACAGTTTGGTCTGGACGTTCATCCTGCAGCGCGCATCGGGCGTGGCATCATGATCGACCACGCACACTCGATCGTCATCGGCGAGACTGCCGTGGTCGGTGACAACGTGTCTATGCTGCACTCGGTAACCCTTGGCGGGACGGGCAAGGAAGAAGAGGATCGTCACCCCAAGATCGGCAATGGCGTCCTGATCGGTGCCGGTGCCAAGGTGCTTGGAAACATCAAGGTCGGTGACTGCTCGCGCGTTGCGGCGGGCTCTGTGGTTCTACAAGACGTGCCGCCCTGCAAGACCGTTGCCGGTGTGCCCGCGCGCATCGTCGGAGAGGCAGGGTGCAGCCAACCGTCGCTGAGCATGGACCACAATTTCCCCTCGCACGGCTGACATCACCAATATCCTTAATGGTAAGGCGGAGTTGCATATTTGCAGCTCCGCCTTTTTGGTTTGTCGCGTTTCTCTGATTCCATTGTTGCACTTTAGATTCGCGCCATGGCGCGAAAATGAGCACTGAGAATAATCCAAGGAAATAAGGGCTTAAAAGAGAAAGGGACGAAACGGCAGTGTCCGTTTCGTCCCTGTGATTTTGAAAGTGAGCGGCTTTCTTGAGATTGAAACTACTACTTTTGTTTATAACGTTTCAAACTGCCCATTGGGTCTATTCCGCTATCTTTCGATCCTAATCGATACACTCTTTATGCGAGCATCATCATCGGGTTCTCGAGGTTCTCTGCGATTGCCTTCAGCAGCTCGGCTCCCAGTGCGCCATCAATCACACGGTGATCAACGCTCAGGGTGACGGACATGACGGTCGCCACTTCGATTTCGCCGTCTGCGTTCACCACCGGTTTTTTCACACCAGCACCAACCGCAAGGATCGCACCGTGGGGCGGGTTGATCACAGCGTCGAAGTTGTCGATGCCGAACATGCCGAGGTTC
The DNA here is from genome assembly GCF_025210255.1 of Donghicola sp. Classification (NCBI taxonomy): domain Bacteria; kingdom Pseudomonadati; phylum Pseudomonadota; class Alphaproteobacteria; order Rhodobacterales; family Roseobacteraceae; genus Donghicola; species Donghicola sp. Next base: position 43,828 of record NZ_JAOARZ010000011.1, read on the forward strand.
GAGATGGCAAAGCTGCCGCCTTGGTACTCGTGGGGCGCAAGTTTGCGGTCACGGGCACGTTTCGCCAGATCTTTCATCTCTGCCGACAGCGCGGACAGGGACTTCATCTCGGCATCTTTCAGGACGGGCGTGAACAGACCACCGTCGATCGCAACCGCAACGGCTACGTCCGAAGGCTTCAGTTCCAGCACGCGATCACCGGCCCAGACCGCGTTTGCGGTGGGAACGGCTTGCAGCGCCAGAGCCGAAGCTTTGATGATGAAGTCGTTGACCGACAGCTTCACACCGCGACCTTCGAGTTGCTTGTTCAGCTGACTGCGGAACTTCAGCAGCGCGTCCAGCTTGATGTCGCGGCGCAGGTAGAAGTGCGGGATGGTCTGCTTGGCTTCGGTCAGGCGGCCCGCAATGGTCTTGCGCATACCGTCGAGCTTCTTCTCTTCGAACTCGCGGCCCTCGTACATTTTGAGCACGGCGTCGGTCGACGGACCCGCAGGCGCGGCGGCAGCGGCGGGCGCAGCTGCAGGCGCGGCGGCTTCGGCCTTGGGCGCGGCAGTTGCGTTTTCCACGTCGGCTTTGACGATACGGCCACGGGGGCCCGAGCCTTTGATCGACTTCAGGTCCAGACCTTTGTCCGCCGCAATGCGACGCGCCAAGGGCGACGAAAAGATGCGGTCACCGCTGTCGGTGGTCGCCGCCGCAGGAGCAGGGGCCGCAGCCGAAGGCGTTGCCGCCGCAGCTTTGGTCTCTTCGGCCTTGGGCGCTTCTGCCGGAGCCGCCGCAGGGGCCGCTCCGATATCGTCCGCGCTTTCGCCTTCGGCCAACAGAACCGCGATGGGGCTGTTGACCTTCACGCCTTCGGTGCCCTCGGCGATCAGGATCTTGCCGATCACGCCTTCGTCCACGGCTTCGAATTCCATGGTGGCTTTGTCGGTTTCGATCTCGGCCAGCAGGTCGCCCGAGTTCACGGTGTCACCCTCTTTGACCAGCCATTTGGCCAGTGTGCCCTCTTCCATGGTCGGAGACAGGGCGGGCATCAGGATTTCGGTAGGCATTCTGCGATCTCCTTAGCGGTAGGTGACTTGTTTGACAGCGTCGATCACCTCGTCGGTGGTGACCAGCGCCAGCTTTTCAAGGTTCGCGGCGTAGGGCATCGGAACGTCCTTGCCGGTGCAGTTGATCACCGGTGCGTCCAGATAGTCGAACGCTTCCTGCATCAGGATCGAGCTGATGTGGTTGCCGATCGAGCAGACGGGGAAGCCTTCTTCGACGGTGACGCAGCGGTTGGTCTTCATGACCGACTTGATCACGGTGTCTTTGTCCAGCGGACGCAGGGTGCGCAGGTCGATGACTTCGGCGCTGATGCCTTCTTCAGCCAGCTTGTCAGCGGCTTCGAGCGCGTAGGTCATGCCGATGCCGAACGAGACGATGGTCACATCGGTACCTTCGCGCCAGATTTTGGCTTTGCCGAAGGGGACGGTGTAGTCGTCCAGAACCGGAACGTCGAACGATTTGCCATACAAGATCTCGTTCTCGAGGAAGATGACCGGGTTCGGATCGCGCACAGCGGTCTTGAACAGACCTTTGTAGTCCGCTGCCGAGTAGGGCATCACAACCTTCAGGCCGGGGATCTGCGCGTACCAAGCTGCATAGTCCTGACTGTGCTGCGCGCCAACGCGGGCGGCGGCGCCGTTCGGACCACGGAACACCATCGGTGCGCCCATCTGGCCGCCCGACATATACAGGGTTTTCGCAGCAGAGTTGATGATCTGGTCGATCGCCTGCATCGCGAAGTTAAAGGTCATGAACTCGACGATAGGCTTCAGACCACCGAACGCGGCACCCACAGCCACACCGGCAAAGCCGTGCTCGGTGATGGGGGTGTCGATCACGCGCTTGGCGCCGAATTCGTCCAGCAGGCCTTGGGTGATTTTGTAGGCACCCTGATATTCAGCGACCTCTTCACCCATGATGAACACGCCTTCGTCGCGGCGCAGTTCTTCGGCGATGGCGCTGTTCAGCGCTTCGCGGACGGTCATGGATTTGAATTCGGTGCCTTCGGGGATGTCCTGCTCTTCGGGGACAACAACCTCGACCGGACCCTTGGGCGCGGCGGGCGCGCTGGGGGCAGCTTCGGCAGCAGGCGCAGCGTCTTCTGCAGGGGCAGAAGAGGTCGCCACATCGTCAGCGCTTTCGCCTTCTTCGACCAGCACGGCGATGGGGGTGTTCACCTTTACGCCTTCGGTGCCTTCGGCGATCAGGATCTTGCCGATGATGCCTTCATCAACAGCTTCGAATTCCATGGTCGCTTTGTCGGTTTCAATCTCGGCGAGGATATCGCCAGAGTTTACGGTATCGCCTTCTTTGACCAGCCATTTGGCTAGTGTGCCCTCTTCCATCGTGGGCGAAAGGGCGGGCATCAAAACTTCGGTTGCCATAATCCTATGTCCTCTCCCTTAGGCGTCTGCTTCTTGGCCTGCGGGCAATTCCGCGGCGTAGATGTCGGTATAGAGTTCGTCGAGCGCGGGCTCGGGGCTTTCCTTGGCGAACTCGGCGCTTTCGTTGACAACAGACTTGATCTCTTTGTCGATGGCCTTCAGGTCATCTTCGGACGCGTGGCCGCCGGACAGCAGCAGTTCGCGCACGTGTTCGATTGCGTCACGCTCTTCGCGCATCTTCTGCACTTCTTCGCGGGTGCGGTATTTCGCAGGGTCCGACATGGAGTGACCGCGGTAACGGTATGTTTTCACTTCCAGAATGTAGGGGCCTTTGCCTGCGCGGCAGTGTGCGACAGCTTTCTCGCCAGCCTCTTTGACCGCCAGAACGTCCATGCCGTCCACTTCTTGACCTGCGATGCCATAGGCTTCGCCACGTTTCCACAGGGCAGGGGATTTGGTCGAACGTGCGACCGAGGTGCCCATGGCGTACTGGTTGTTCTCGATCACGAAGATGACCGGCAGTTCCCAGAGTTGCGCCATGTTGTAGGTCTCGTAGACCTGACCCTGGTTCGCCGCGCCGTCGCCAAAGTAGGCAAAGGTCACGCGGTCATTGCCAAGGTATTTGTCGGCGAATGCCAGACCGGCACCGATCGGCACCTGCGCGCCCACGATGCCGTGGCCACCGTAGAAGTGCTTCTCTTTCGAGAACATGTGCATCGAGCCGCCTTTGCCGCGCGAATAGCCGCCTTCGCGGCCGGTCAGTTCGGCCATGACGCCCTTGGGGTCCATGCCGCAGGCCAGCATGTGGCCGTGGTCGCGGTAGGATGTGACGCGCTTGTCACCTTCGCTTGCTGCCGCCTCAAGGCCGACAACAACAGCTTCCTGACCAATATACAGGTGGCAGAACCCGCCGATCAGGCCCATGCCATAAAGCTGGCCGGCCTTTTCTTCGAACCGGCGGATCAACAGCATTTCACGATAGTATTCGAGCAGCTCGTCCGCCGATACATTCGGTTTTGCTGGACTTTTCCGAGTGGCCATAATCCGTCCCCTCCCATTTTCAAGCAAATAGTTTAACGTTGAACTATCTATATCGCATCTATTTCCATGATGCGAGAGAAAATCTTGCACACCCGAAAAACGAGAGTCTTTCTGCGCATCTGTTAGGAGGAGTGGGGCTGCCTGGTGTGCAATTTTTTACAAAACGTGTAATTCGTATACAAAAAAACCGCCCCCCGAAGGGAGCGGCCTTGTCGTGTGAGTGGTGACAAGTATTCTTAACGGATGACGATCTCGTCGGAGCGAACCATCCCAAGGACCTCGCGGGCTTGCTCGTCGAGCAGCTCCAGATCCAAAAATCCGTCAGACAGGCGACGAGTTAAATTCTCCATCCTGTCGACATCTGCTTGCAGCGATGCAAGCTCGGCGCGAAGCGCCAGTGTTTCTGCCTCGATCTCAGCGCGGCGGAATACGCCGTAATCACCCTGAACCGCAGCGAAAGTAAAGTATAGACCTAACGTAAAGGCCGCAGTGAAGTATATCAAGAACCCGAGACCGGGACGTTGGTTCGACATGCTGCCTCTGGCGGTTTTCCGCTCTATTCGTTGCATTAGCCTGTGGATAACATATTGCCACAACGATACAAATCAGGGAATACCCCAAATTTGGGGGGACATTCTCAAACATCCCCCCCATTTTGTGGTAAGACCTAGCCCAGAGCGGCGACGCCAGGCAGGGTTTTGCCTTCCATCCACTCCAAAAACGCACCGCCAGCGGTGGAGATGTAAGTGAAGTCGTCAGCCGCACCGGCCTGATTCAGTGCCGAAACGGTATCGCCGCCACCTGCAATCGAGATCAGTTTGCCCTGCTGGGTCAACACGGCGGCTGCCTTGGCGGCGGCATTGGTCGCAGCATTGAAGGGCTCGATCTCGAAGGCACCAAGGGGGCCGTTCCAGATCAGGGTTTTCGACTGCTCAAACACCGACACGATCTTTTCGACCGCAGCTGTGCCTGCATCCAGGATCATCGCATCCTCGGGGCAGGCGGTGTTCGCGACGGTTTCATGCTTGGTGTTCGCGGCAAATTCCCAAGCCACGACAACATCTTCGGGCAGAACAATCTCGCAGCCTGCGCCGCTGGCTTTGTCCATGATCTCTTTGGCGGTGCTGGTCAGGTCATGCTCGCAGAGCGATTTGCCCACGTTGATGCCCTGTGCCGCAAGGAAGGTGTTGGCCATGCCACCACCGATCACCAGATAATCGACCTTCTCGATCAGGTTCGACAGCAGTTCCAGCTTGGTCGAGACCTTGGCACCACCGACGACAGCGACCACGGGACGTTCGGGTTGTCCCAGTGCGGACTCCAGAGCGGTCAGTTCGGCTTCCATGTTGCGGCCCGCGCAGGAGGGCAGCAGGTGCGCGACACCCTCGGTCGAGGCATGGGCGCGGTGCGCCGCAGAAAACGCGTCGTTACAGTAAACGTCGCCCAAAGTTGCCAGAAACTTGGCCATCTCGGGGTCGTTTTTCTCTTCTCCGGCAGCGAAACGGGTGTTTTCGATCAGGATGATGCTGCCGGCGTCGGCGGCATCCAACTGAGCGGAATCAGGCTTTTCGATGAAGGTCACCTTGCGACCCAGAACCTCTTCGACCTTGGGGGCGACGTGGCTCAGGGACATTTCCGGCACAACCTGACCCTTGGGGCGACCGAAGTGCGCCAGCAAAACAGGGGTGCCGCCAGCCGCAAAGATCGAGTCGATGGTGGGCTTGATGCGTTCGATACGGGTGGCGTCGGTGACGACCCCGTCTTTCATCGGAACGTTGATATCTACACGGGTCAGAACGCGTTTGCCGTTCAGGTCCATCTGGTCGAGGGTTTTCCAGGCCATAATCGTGGCTCCTCCTAAATATAACCTGCGCGTTTCTTCGCGTGTCGGGACGCTCAGGTCAACGGCTTAGCTTGGCAATCCTGCGTCCAAGGCTTAAGTCTGTGCGCAAATACCAATGAGAGGACCAGTTATGGCCGAGATCAAAGATCCTGAAAACACCATCCTGATCGAACTGAAGGACGGCACCGTGACCATCGAACTGCTGGCCGACGTCGCGCCCAAGCATGCAGAACGTATGAAAGAACTGGCCCGCGAAGGCGCGTATGACAACGTCGCGTTCCACCGCGTGATCGACGGCTTCATGGCGCAGACCGGCGACGTGCAGCACGCGAACATGGAAAAGGACTACAACCCCGGCCGCGCAGGCACTGGTGGTTCGGACAAGCCTGATCTGCCCGCAGAATTCAGCAAACTGCCCCATGACCGTGGCACTCTGGGTGCGGCGCGTTCGATGAACCCGAACTCGGCGAATTCGCAGTTTTTCATCAACTTCAAGGACAACCACTTCCTGAACGGTCAGTACACCGTTTATGGCCGTGTGATTTCCGGCATGGAGTTCGTAGACAAGATCGCACGCGGCGAGCCCCCTGCGAACCCTGACCGCATGATCAGCGTCAAGGTGGCCGCGGATGCGTAATCTGTTGGCTCTGGGGTTTGCACTGGTTGCAGGCCCCGCACTGGCAACCGGTCTGGACATCACCATCGCGGGCGAGGCCAACGGCACCGTTCACGTGGACCTGTTCGAAGATGTCGCCCCCCAGCACGTCGAGCAGATCACCGCTCTGGCAGCCGAAGGGGCTTATGATGGCGTGGTGTTCCACCGCGTGATCGACGGCTTCATGGCGCAGACGGGTGACGTGCAGTTCGGCAAAATGGGCGAAGGCTTTGACATCCGCCGCGCCGGTATGGGCGGGTCGGATCGCGAGGACCTGCAGGCCGAGTTTTCGGACAAGTCGTTCGAGCGCGGTGTTGTCGGCATGGCGCGGTCTCAGGACCCGAACTCGGCGAACTCGCAGTTCTTTATCATGTTCGCGCCTGCGCCCCATCTGAATGGTGGCTACACCATCGTGGGCGAAGTGACCGAGGGCATGGACGTGGTTGATGCGATCAAGCGCGGCGCGGGTCGCAATGGCGCTGTTGTTGGCGAACCTGACGTGATGACCAAGGTTGAAGTCTCCGAATAAGAGCTGACGCTCTGGGCCGCTGTCGCGGCAATTGGGTATTTTTACCAAGATGAAGGGGCAGGCGTTATCGGGCGTCTGCCCCTTTTCTATTTGGCAAACAGGCGCGTGAAAGGGCCAATGAGGGTTGTGGGGCCTTGGGTGTGGGCCTGTGCCCCTGTGCCGAGTTTGAAGCGGGCCAGACCTGCGGCGCGATCGGTGTCCAGAATGCCAAGGTCGAGCCGCGTGACCCCTTTGTCGCGCAGGGTCAGCGCGGCAAAGAACAGCAGAAGGTTTTGCGCGTGCACCTTGCGTCCCTCAGCGGTGGTCCACGCAATCTGGTAGGTGGCGCTGTCGCCGTGTATCAGGATCAAGAGGGCGGCAATCGGGTTGCCTTTGTGGAGGGCAGTCAGGGTAAAGCCCTTGCCCTGCGTGCGCGCCCATGTGGCGATAAAGGCGGGCGGATAGGGGCGGAAGCGTTTCAGCTTGGCTTGTTCCGCGTTGGTTCTCAGAAGCCAGTGATCGGGCGCGGTTGGAAGAGGCGCTTTGCGGATCGACAGACCGGATGCTTCTGCTTTGACCAGACGGTTGCGCCACTTCTGGCAGAGCCCCGCGCGGAGGTCCGTTCGCAAATCCCAGATGGCCGAGGTTGCTGGCGTCATAATCGGGATGGCGCGCCGTGCGATGGGGTCGGCGGCGCTGTTTGGCGTTATCAGGGTGGCGCGTGCCTTGATGCGCCCTGTTAATCCTGTCAGGGCGGTTTGCTTTTGTATGCTCGATAGGTGTTCCGACCAGATCGGGCCGCTGATGATGGATGCGACCGTGCCGATCACCGGAACCTGCCGGAAGAGAACATGTGCCTGACCCAGAGGTGCGGAGACATCCCCGAGGGTCAGGCATAGTGTCTTATGACCCAATGCTGCGCAGGTTCTATGGTATGCCGCGCTTTGCTGCAGGGGAACCGTGTGAGAGGCCGGGGGGATGGCTGACTGATCGGTCCATGCAGGGTTCATGGACATCATTAACCATATCTAAACTTAACGATTGGTTAATGGCGGCATGGAAAATTTTAAGACACCTGAAAAAACCGTAAAGGGCGTGCACGCAAAAGCGCCCCGACCAACACTGATCGGGGCGCTCTGGCTGTTTTGCATGCTGGCTGTGCCCGTCTACTTGGGGCTCAGCTTGATCGATTGGTTGGTTTAGCCCAGTTCGACGATGGCGTGACGCTTTTTGCCCGCGCTGAGTTTTAGCGGGCTGGACAGATCGGCTGCAGTGATCAGCTTGCCCGCGTCGGTGACGGCCTCGTCGTCGATCTTGGCGCCGTTGTCGGCGATCAGGCGCTTGGCCTCTTTGCCAGTGGCTGCAAGGCCGGACCGGACAAAGATCTGCACGACCGAGATGCCATCGCCAAGCTCATCGGCGCTCAGGGTCAGACGGGGCAAGTCGCCGCCGGCGATGCCCTTTTCAAAGACCTCTTTCGCGGTGGCTTCGGCGGCTTTGGCCGCTTCGACACCGTGGAGCAGGCTGGTGACTTCGTTCGCCAGAATGATCTTGGCTTCGTTGATTTCCGACCCTTGCAGGGCCCCCAGACGCTCGCATTCGTCCACGGGCAGCTCGGTATAGAGCTTCAGGAAGCGGCCGGTGTCTGCGTCCGTCGTATTGCGCCAGAACTGCCAGAAGTCGTAGGGCGACAGCATGTCGGCGTTCAGCCACATGGCGCCGCCTTGGCTCTTGCCCATCTTCTTGCCGTCGCTGGTGGTTAGTAGGGGCGAGGTCAGGCCGTAGATTTCGTGATCCAGCACGCGGCGGGTCAGGTCGATGCCGTTGACGATGTTGCCCCACTGGTCCGAGCCGCCCATCTGCAAGAGACAGCCATAGCGGCGGTTCAGCTCGAGGAAGTCATAGGCCTGCAGGATCATGTAGTTGAATTCGAGGAAGCTGAGCGACTGTTCGCGGTCCAGACGGGACTTCACCGATTCGAACGAGAGCATGCGGTTCACGCTGAAATGGCGGCCGATGTCGCGCAGGAACTCGAGGTAGTTCAGGTTGTCCAGCCACTCGGCGTTGTTCAGCATGATCGCGCCGTTGGGCGCGTCGCTGTAGCTCAGGTAGCGGGCAAAGACCTGCTGCATCCCGTCGATGTTCGACTGGATCTGATCGGGGCCAAGCAGTGGACGTTCATCGCTGCGGAACGACGGATCGCCCACTTTGGTGGTGCCGCCGCCCATCAAGGTGATGGGTTTGTGGCCGGTTTTCTGCAGCCAGCGCAGCATCATGATGTTCAGCAGGTGCCCGACGTGCAGCGACGCGGCGGTCGCGTCATAGCCGATATACGCAGGGACAGTGCCCGCCATCAGCGCGTCATCGAGGCTCTGATAGTCGGTGCAATCCGCCAGATAGCCGCGCTCGATCATGATGCGCAGGAATTCAGACTTTGGATGGTAGGTCATTGCACTTGTCCCTTTTACGGTTGCGAGGCACTCTATAGAGCGGTTGCGAGCAGAGGAAAAGCGCATGAAGCAATCTGGTGTGCTGCGAGCCCTTGGAACGATGTCTGGAACATCGCTGGATGGGGTAGATGCGGCAATTGTACTGAGTGATGGCGAGCGAATTCACGGGTTCGGGCCTTCGGCCTATCGGCCCTATACGGACTGGCAGCGGGACACGTTGCGCGCCGCTTTGGGCCAGTGGCAGGACGGGGATTTCGAAGAGGCCGCCGAGATTGTTGAGACCGTGCATGCGCAGGTGATGGCCCCCTTTGGTCCGGTTGATCTGGGGGGATTCCACGGGCAGACCTTGGCCCATGATCCGGCAGGGCGCGGGACGCACCAATGCGGGGACGGCGCGGTTCTGGCGGAGTTGCTGGGGTATCCGGTCGTGTGGGATTTCCGATCCGCCGATGTGCGCTTGGGCGGCGAAGGGGCGCCTCTGGCCCCATTTTTCCATTTTGCTTGCGCGAAGTATATCGGGGCCAAGGAGCCGGTCGCGTTTCTGAATTTGGGCGGTGTGGGGAACATCACCTATGTGGACCCGCGGTTTGACCGGCCCGAGGAAGAGGGCGCGTTGTTGGCGTTCGACACGGGGCCTGCGAACGCGCCCGTGAACGATGTGATGTTTGCGCGGCTGGGGCAGGCCTATGACGCGAATGGCGCTTTGGCGGCCACGGGCGTCGTGGATGAGGCGCTGATTGCTGACGTGTTGGAGCGCGCGTTCTTCCATCGCATTCCACCGAAATCTTTGGATCGCGATGACTTTGCCGATGTGATCGGGCGGGTGGATGGTCTGTCCGATGCTGATGCCGTGGCGACCCTGTCGATGCTGGCGGTGCGCTGTGTGGCGGCGGGGCTGGAGCATTGTCCAATGGTGCCGTCCAAGCTGCTCGTGACTGGCGGCGGTCGAAAGAATGCGTTTATCATGAATGGCTTGCGCGGCGCGATTGATGCGAAGGTTTTGCCAGTCGAGGACGTTGGTTTGGACGGGGATATGCTCGAGGCGCAGGCTTTTGGGCATTTGGCCGTGCGGGTATTGAAGGGCTTGCCGACGTCGTGTCGGTGGACAACTGGTGTGCCTGCGGCAGTGGGCGGCGGCGTTGTGAGCCGTCCGGCGGCAGGGGCATTGGCGATCGGGGAATAGGGGGCGCTGCCCCCTCCGGCGCGGGGCGCCGTCACCCCCGGAGTATTTTAGCAAAGATGAAAGTTAGCCGCGTGGAATGTCGAAGCCTGGGGCGGCGAGGGTGAAGCCTCCGAATTGGAAGGCGGGGCTGACCGTGCAGCCAACCAATGTGTAGTCGCCTGTGGTTTTGGCGGCCTGCCAGTGGTGGGGCGGGACGATCAGTTGAGGCTGTTCGCCATTCAGGACGTCGGGGCCGAGGATGTGATCCTTGGCGGGGCCTTCGTCCGATTCCGAGAGGCTGAGGATCAGGGGCGCGCCCGCATAGTAGTGCCAGATTTCGGCGGCATCGACGCGGTGCCAGTGGCTGGATTCGCCCGCTTTGAGCAGGAAATAGATGCAGGTTCCAGCGGGGCGTTTGCCGTCTGTGCTGTCTGCGATCCATGTCTGGCGGTAGTAGCCGCCTTCGGGGTGGGGCTGTAGGGCGAGGCGCGCGATGAGTTCGTCAGCTGTGGTCATGGGGTCGAGTTTAGGGGCGCGGGGCCAAAAGAAAAGCCCCGCTTGCGGTGTGCAAGCGGGACCATTTGATCACCGGATGGGGTGATTACTTTTTCAGGATCGAGGTGCCCGCGTAAACGGCAGTCTCACCCAGCATTTCCTCGATGCGGATCAGCTGGTTGTATTTCGCGAGCCGGTCCGAACGCGCGAGCGAGCCGGTTTTGATCTGGCCGCAGTTGGTGGCAACCGCGAGATCCGCGATGGTCGCGTCTTCGGTTTCGCCCGAGCGGTGCGACATCACGTTGGTGTAGCGCGCGCGGTGGGCCATATCAACGGCCTTCAGGGTTTCGGACAGCGAGCCGATCTGGTTCACTTTGACCAGCATGGAGTTCGCAACGCCCTTTGCGATGCCGTCTGCCAGACGCGAGGGGTTGGTCACGAACAAATCGTCGCCAACCAGCTGGACTTTGTCGCCTAGCTTCTCGGTCAGCATGGCCCAACCTTCCCAGTCGTCCTCGTCACAGCCGTCTTCGATCGAGATGATCGGGTAGTCCGCGCAGAGCTGCGCCAGATATTCGACGTTCTCGGCGGGGGTCAGCGATTTGCCTTCGCCCTTCATCTCGTATTTGCCGTTCTCGAAGTATTCGGTCGCAGCGCAGTCGAGGGCCAGGAAGATGTCTTCGCCGGGTTTGTAGCCTGCTTTTTCGATCGACTTCAGAACGAAATCCAATGCTTCGCGGGTCGAGCCCAGTTCGGGGGCAAAGCCGCCTTCGTCACCCAGACCGGTGGACATACCAGCAGCCGACAGCTCTTTTTTCAGGGTGTGGAAGACCTCGGAGCCCATGCGGACGGCTTCGCGGATGTTCGCGGCCGATACGGGCATGATCATGAATTCCTGAATGTCGATCGGGTTGTCCGCGTGCTCGCCGCCGTTGATGATGTTCATCATAGGAACGGGCAGGGTGCGCGCCGAGGTGCCGCCTACATAGCGGAACAGGGGCTGGCCGGTGTATTCGGCAGCCGCCTTGGCAACAGCGAGCGATACGCCGAGGATGGCGTTTGCGCCCAGACGGCCCTTGTTGTCGGTGCCGTCGAGTTCGATCATCGCTGCGTCGATGGCTTCTTGCTCGGTCGCGTCGAAACCAACGATGTTTTCTGCGATCTCGCCGTTTACAGCAGCAACGGCTTCCAGAACGCCCTTGCCCATGTAACGCGACTTGTCGCCGTCACGCTTTTCGACAGCCTCGTAGGCGCCGGTCGATGCGCCCGAGGGAACAGCCGCGCGGCCCATGGTGCCGTCTTCGAGGATGACGTCGACTTCGACGGTGGGGTTGCCACGGCTGTCGAGGATCTCGCGCGCGTGGATATCGATGATGGTGCTCATAAAAAGTCCCTCGGTGGATTTGGTTGGTTGCGTTCTAGCGGGTGCTGGACGCTGTGGAAAGACGTGTAAGCCTCTGTTTGCGCTCACGGAAAAGGGTATAAATGCCGGATGCGATAATAATGGCAGCGCCTAGGTATGTTAGCGCATCAGGTCGTTCGTCAAAGAAGGTCAGGCCGATGATCATTGCGAAAATCAGGCGTGTATAGCGGAAGGGCATGATCACCCCCATCTCGCCGAGTCGCATGGCAGCGGTCAGCGCGTAGTAGCCCATCAGGGCAAAAACGATGGCGGCTGAGACGGTCTTAACCTCGGCTCCGGTCATGGGAGTGACGGACTGGCCGGTTGCGACCATCAGCACAAATCCCGAGATGCCGATCGCCAAGAAGGCATAGGCCGACACTGCGAGTGTGGACAGACGTTTGGGGATCACGCGGGTGGCGACATCGCGGCCCGCCAGAGTGATCACGGTCAGCACGGCAAACAAGGACGCCGGTTCAAACGCCTCAGAGCCCGGACGAATGATCAGCATCACCCCGACGAAGCCGACAAAGATCGCTGTCCAGCGGCGCCAGCCTACGGGCTCTTTCAGGAAGACAGCCGCGCCCAAGGTCGTTGCCAGAGGAGCAGCCTGATAGATCGCGGTCGAGGTGCTGAGTGCACTGAGCGAAATCGCGGTGACAAATGACAGAGTGCCGATGATTTCGCAGATATTGCGGATCACCACGGTCTTGTGCAGGGCATCGGGATGGATCAGGCGGTGACCCATGGCGCGAGCGTAAATCGCAAAGAACACTGCGCCAACGATACCAAGAATACCAATGATCTGACCGGTGGGCAGGGTTTGGGAGGCCGTTTTGATAAACAGATCCTCGATCGCGAAGCTGGCCATCGCGAACACAAGCAACACAATACCGCGCAGATTATCCAAAGCGGCTCTCCCCCTCATTCGGGGGAAGACCTACGAAAATGTTAGCGCAAACGCAAGAAATAACACGAGACGTGTTCGATATATCAGGATTTCTTAATTGGAACACCATAGAGCTCGAGCTTGTGCCCCTTGAGCCGGTAGCCCAACCGCTTGGCGATCCGTTCCTGCAGCTCTTCGATTTCGGGATCGACGAACTCGATCACCTGTCCTGTGGTCATGTCGATCAGATGATCATGGTGCTCGCGCTCGGCGTCTTCGTAGCGGGCGCGGCCGTCGCCGAAATCCACGCGCTCCAGAATGCCGGACTCTTCGAACAGTTTGACCGTGCGGTAGACGGTCGCGAGAGAAATCTTGGGATCGCGCTCGTTCGCCATGGCGTACAGCTCTTCGACGTCGGGGTGGTCGATGGCGCTCTGCAGAACCTCTGCGATCAGGCGGCGCTGGCCAGTCATCCGAAGGCCCTTGGCTTCGCAGCGCGCGATGATGCTGTCAGTCGTCATAGAGATCCCAGTTGGTTACTGCTCTTTCGGGCGGGCCGAATAGCGCCGTAGGCCGCAGAGTGCCATAGGAAAGTCGCCAAGGAAAAGGTCAGATCTTTCCTTCGGAGGATAGAAGCACCGAAATCCAGCGCGTGGCTGGAAAGCCCGCAAGGATCAGCGTCACGATCGAGGTCATGGGAACCGCCAGAAATGCGCCCGGAATGCCCCATAGGCTACCCCAGACAACCAGCGAGACCAGAACGACAAACGGGCTCAGGTTCACAAGACGGCCCAAGAGGCGCGGCTCGACGATATTGCCCATCAGCATTTGTGCCAGCGTTAGGGTGATCGCGGTGGTCACGGTGGTCGCCATATCGCCAAATTGCACGACGCTCAGCAGCGTTGGGAACAGCACACCCATCAGACTGCCCACGTAAGGAATATAGTTCAGCAGCCCGATCACAACGGCCCAGAACATCGCAAAGTCCACGCCGATCAGCGCCATGATCACCCAAGAGATGAAGCCCAAACAAAGGTTGATCGCCGTCTTGGCCGCCAGATACTGGCCGATCTGCGCGTTGATCTGGTGAAAGATGTTGATGATCGCGTCAGACTGTTCGCGGGTTTCAAAGGCACGCGTGACCTTGGCACTCAGGCCCGCGCTTTCCAGCATCAGAAAGGCCGCCAGCAGCAGAACAAGGAACATGTTGGTACCAAAGCTGGCCAGCACGCCAAGCATTCGGCTGGTGATCTGGCCTAGGTTAATGTCCGTGCCCATCATGTTCCGCAGCGCCGTCCAAGACGGCTGCTCTTGCAAGTTCAGGCGCTCTGACACGTCGTTGATAAAGACATTCAGGCGCATCTCATATTCCGGCACCCGTTGGGCCAGCGCCTGCGCGTTTTCTGTCGTGATCGACGTCAGCAGGGTCAGGACCATCGCAAAGGCGAGGAGGGTAAAAATATGCCGCAGCCATGTGGGACTGCGGGTCAGACCGGGCACACGTCCGATGCCGCGCGCGCTTTCGAGCAGGATATAGCAGAGGATGATCGCAAACAGGATGGGAACCAAAATCTGTTTGCCGATGACCAAAAGGTACCCCGCCATCAAAGCCAGAGCCACACTATAGACCAATGTCACAAAGGGCCGGTCGGCCTGTCCCATATCATACTCTCTTGCAGAACGCGCGCGCCGTGATTGGCCCTGTCCTCATGGATGTATGACCCGCCCCCCAGAACGCAATGGAAAACCCGCGTCTGGGGGGAAGTATTTCGGGATGCGGCCGCCTTAGGTCCCGCAGAATGTGCGATGCACCACTTCGTCGTCCGTCGGCGGATGGGTCAGATCCTCGGCCCCGTCTTGCGGGGTAAAGGGCGTCGCCAGCACTTTCATCAACCGCTTGAAGGGCGCCAAATCGCCCTCGACCGCAGCCTCGATCATCTGTTCGATCCGGTGGTTGCGCGGGATGTAGACCGGATTGACCGAGGCCATCAGCGACTGCGGGTCCTCTTCGGAGGCGGTCCGCTTCTGCCACTCCGCATGCCACTCGTCGAACGCCTCTCGGTTGGTGAATTGGTCTCGTGCGGTCCCCTCGGCCAAAGCGCGGAAGGTGTTGGTAAAGTCCGCGCCATCATGGGCCATCAGATCGAGAAGCTTGTCGATCATGGCTTTGTCCTCGGGACGGGCGTCCGCGATGCCGACTTTGCGGCCCAGCAGGCGCAGCCATTCAGCATCTAGCGCTTCTGGCATGGCGTGAATGCGCTGGGTGTAATCCTCGACCACCGCGTCCTGCTCGGCCTCTGGTGCAAGCGCGACCAGTGCACTGGCCAATTGCGCAAGGTTCCAGATCACGATGTGCATCTGGTTCGAGAAGGCGTAGCGCCCCTGTTGGTCGATCGAGGAAAAGACCTTGTGCGGGTGGTAGTCGTCCATGAACGCGCAGGGACCGTAATCGATCGTCTCGCCCGAGATGGTGCTGTTGTCCGTGTTCATGACCCCATGAATAAAGCCCAAGGCCATCCATTGGGGGATCAACTTGACCTGCGCGTCGATCACCGATTGAAGCAGACCTGTCGGTCCTTTGGCCTGCGGATAATGGCGCTGGATCGCGTAATCGGTCAGGGTGCGCAGGGCGTCGATGTCATTGCGCACGGCGAAATACTGGAACGTCCCGATCCGCAAATGGCTGCGTGCCACGCGCGTTAGCACCGCGCCGGGCAGCATGGCCTGCCGCATCACGCTGTCGCCGGTCGCCACAGCCGCCAAGGCCCGCGTTGTGGGCACGCCCAAAGCGTGCATTGCCTCGGACACCACGTATTCGCGCAGAACCGGACCCAGCCATGCCTTGCCATCGCCGTTGCGACTAAAAGGCGTGCGGCCCGACCCTTTGAGTTGGATGTCATAGCGGGTGCCATTCGGGGCCAAAACCTCGCCGAGGAGCAGCGCGCGACCATCCCCGAGCTGCGGGGAAAATCCGCCGAACTGGTGTCCTGCATAGGCCTGCGCCAGCGGCTCGGCCCCGTCCGGCAGCGCGACACCTGAAAACGCAGCGGCCAGCGCATCGGGGTCTTCGTCAAAGCCGATCCCCAACTCCCGCGCGAGCCCCGCGTTGAACGCCAAAAGCTCTGGCGCGGTCGCGGGCGCGGCCCCTTGGCGGGCAAAGAAGCGGTCCGGCAGACGGGCGTAGCTGTTATCGAATGGAATGTGCAAGCTCATGACGGTGTCCTTTCGCTAGGACAGAACCTATGCACCGGACACCGATTTTGCCAGAGCAGCCCTGCAAAAGGGCTCTACAGCTTTCGTACCATCATCGACACGCTGGGGCGCGGCTGGAACAGCGCGCGGGCATAAACGCTCTGGCCGGTGCTATTGCTGGGATCAATCTCGATCCCCAAGGCACGCACACCGCCCGCACGGAGGGGGGCAACCAGCGCCGTCAGCGCCTCTGGCGCGATCCCGCGGCCACGTACGCCAGGGCGCACATAGATTTCACGGACCGAGGCCATGATGCCCCCGTAATCCAGCGACCACGTCAGGGTCATCACCAGAAACCCGATGGGCGCGCGGGTCGGCCCGATGATATAGACCGCCCCGAGCGGCGACCCTTCGAGCAAGGGCATGATGGCCGCCTCGCGGGCCACGGCATCGTGGGCAACCCCGATTTCGATGTCGAGCGCCTCCATCAAGGGGGCGAGACGGGGATAATCCTCGGAAACAGCAAGCGTGAGCTGCGCACTCATAGACGGGCCAACCTTTCTGTGAGCAGGTCGAAAAAGCCCTGCGCATCGATGTCGCCCATGAACATGGCATTCGGCGCGCGGTCTGTCACGCGCCACCAATCGGCAACGGTCATCCCGAGGGTCAGTTCGCTGCCGGTTTCGATCTCGACATTGATATGGCGTCCCGTAAACAGGTCGGGCCGGATCAAATAGGCCGTGACGCAAGGATCATGGAGCGGTGCGCCGGAGGATCCGTATTTCTCTTTGTCGAACCGTTCAAAGAAATCGGTCATCTGCGCGACGGCCACGCCCACCTTGGTGCCGAGCGCGCGGAAGGCGTCGTTGCGGTCTTTGGTGACCAGCGCTTTGTGGGTCACATCCAGCGGCATGACGGTGATCGGGCAGCCCGCACCAAAAACAATCTTGGCCGCTTCTGGGTCCACGTAGATGTTGAACTCGGCGGCCGGAGTGATGTTCCCCACCTCGAAATAGGCGCCGCCCATCAGGACGATTTCCTGCACCTTTTCAATGATGTCTGGCGCCTTGTTGAATGCCTGCGCTATGTTCGTCAGCGGTCCCAAGGGGCACAAGGTCACGGTGCCCGCAGGCTCTGCGCGCAGGGTGTCGATGATGAAATCCACCCCATGCCCCTCCGCCAGCGTTATGGTCGGATCGGGCAGGTCGGGGCCGTCCAAACCGGTTTTTCCGTGCACATGTTCAGCGGTGACCAGTGGGCGCTCCAGCGGGGCATCGCAGCCTGCATAGACCGGCACATCTGTCCGGCCCGCCAACTCACACACAATGCGCGCATTCTTTTCGGTCAAGTGCAGCGGCACATTGCCCGCCACAGCCGTGATCCCCAAAACCTCGATCTCTTCGGGGCTGGCCAGCGCCAGCAGGATCGCCACGGCATCATCCTGTCCGGGATCGGTATCAATGATGATTTTGCGCACAGACATAACACTTCCTTTGTTCTTACAGGGAATTCAGTGGCAGGAGCGACCGCTGCTTGCAAGCCCCGCTGGAAGCTGCAGCGCGCTTCCGCTTTCATCTTGGTGAAAATACCCCCCGCGGAGCGTCCCTTCGCCCGTCCAAAGGCGCTGGCGCTCTATTCGCGGCGCAAGGTCAGTCGCGCGACCAGCCCCTCGGCACCTTCTTCAAAGGTCAGCGATCCGTTGTGCTGGCGCGCCACGGTCTGCACGATGCTCAGCCCAAGGCCATTGCCCGCAGCGCGCCCCGCATTCGCGCCGCGGCGGAAAGGGGCGATCAATTCGCCTATCTCCAGCGCGGAAAGCCCTGATCCACCCGCATCCTCGACCAAGACCGAAACCTCGTCCGCGTGGCTTTCGATCCGAACCGTAGCGCGGCGCCCGTAGTTCAGGGCGTTTTCGACCAGATTGGTGATGGCCCGTTGCAATGCCAGCGGACGGGCGACGACCAGCACGCGCTGTGCCTCGCGCAGGCTGGTGCGGGGTTCGGGCAGGCCGGTGTCGCGGGGCGCGACCCCGAAGACGGAATGGCGCACCTCTGGCACCTCTGATTCCACCGGGGCCCAAGTCACACGGCGGCCCAAATCTTCGTAGTCGTCCACGATGGACTCCACCAGTGCGGTCAAGGAAATCTGTTGTGCCGCTTCGGCGTCTAACTCTGTGCGAGTGAACGACAAAACGCCTTCGACCATAGCGATCATCTGGTCGATGTCGCCCTCCATCTTCTGACGCAAGGTCGCGTCCCCGATCAAGGCAGTGCGCAATTTCAGACGCGCGGCAGGCGTGCCCAGATCGTGGCTGATGGCAGAGAGAACCTCGGCCCGTTTTTCCAGCGCCTCGCGCTCTTGGGCGATAGAAGCGTTCAGCGCGCCTGCGATTTCGTTCAGCTCTGACGGGCCTTCGGTGGGCAGCATGGCGGTCCCGCCTGCGCCATTGTTGGCAAAGATGCGCGCCAACCGGCCCAGACGGCCTGTGACTTCGGTGCTGCGGCTTAGCAATGTCACGATCAAAAGCAAAAACCCAAGGCCAAGGGGCAGGCGCAGGTCATTGGGCGCCGCCGCGCAGGACCAGATGTCTGGGGCGTTCACCCGTACCCAACTGCCGCCTTCGGCGCGGGCATAGAGGGTCGGGTCCCCGCACAGGCGCGCCATTTTACGGGTCATGGCACCAAGCTGTTGGGGCGGCAGGGAAAATGGCGGCAGATCGGTGAGCGTATAGCTCAGGTCAGGATCATGGACTTGGATCAACAAGCGCGCGCCGCCGAAATCCTCGTCCCACAGACTTTGCAGGATTGAGGCTTCGGTCACACGGCCCACACCGCGCGGCGGGGCTGTGACTTCGGTCAGGTAAACGCCAGCGGGCAGGGGCGCGCCATCGTTCAGCGCGCCATAGAGTTGCTGACCGGTGTAGTCTGCGCGGTCGAGATAGCGTTCCCACGCCTGCTGGCTGCCGTTCCACAGAGCGCCCGTGATCAGCCCTGCCAGAGTACCCGTCAAAATCCAGCTGACGGTCTTGGCCTGCAGGGACGGCAGCAGCTTCATTCCTGCGTGACCTCGCAGGCCAGCACGTAGCCGACGCCGCGTTCCGTGCGGATCAGCTTGGGGTCTTTGGGGTTGGCTTCCAGCTTGCCGCGTAGACGGCCCACCAGAACGTCGATAGCGCGGCCTTCGGCGGCGTCCATGACGCGCTGGGGATCGCGGTCGGGGTCCAAAGCCTCGGCGATTTCCTCGCGTTTCAACGGGATCATCGGGTTGGCGAGCAGGGCCTTGAGCAGGGCGCCCTCGCGGCGGGACAAGGACACCAGATAGCCACCGGGCGCGCGAACTTCGCCTGTGCGGGCGTCCAGAGACCAACCCTCGAACCGGTAGGTGCCAGCGGATCGGCGATAGGTGAGCGATGCCGCACGGTTCCCGCGCCGCAGGACCGCTTTGACGCGGGCGGCCAAGAGGTCTGGGTTGAAGGGCTTGGCCACGTAGTCATCGGCGCCTGCCGCGTAGCCCTGCATCCGCTGATTGTCCGAGGATAGCGCGGACACCATTATGATCGGCACGTCCTGTTCGGCGCGTAACTGAGTGCACAGTTCCAGACCGCTTTCATCCCCCAGCATGACGTCCAAGAGGATCAAGTCGATCCGGTAGCGTTCCATCGCCGCGCTGATTTCGGCACTCGTCGCGGCGGGGCACACGGCAAAGCCCTGTCCCTGAAAGTACTTGGTCAACATCTCTCGGAGTTCGGTGTCATCATCGACAACGAGCAAACGGGGTATCGTCATTTAAGGGCCTCTCCCTGCTTGGCTCGCGAAAATGGCGGGCGAATAGGGCCCTGTCTAGCGGAACCTGCAGGGCTGACGTAACGCTTTGTAACAAAATGGCGGTCTGTTGGGTAACAAACGGTAACAAAGGCTCTCGAAATGTCATGCAGCTACCGTGTGGCGGCCTTGCGCCTGATGCATAGGGGCGCAACAATTTGTGCACTTCACGCCCTACAATGATCTGGGGCGCCGATGGGAGGAAATCATGAAGTTTACAGTTTTTGCAGCCGCGACCGCGGCTCTTTGCGCACTCGCAACCACATCTGTCGCGGAGCCTCAGGCAGAAGTTCTGCACTGGTGGACCTCGGGCGGCGAAGCCAAGTCGGTTGCTGTTCTGCAGCAGGAATTCAAGGATAACGGCGGCACCTGGACCGACATGCCCGTTGCAGGCGGCGGCGGCGACGCGGCGATGACCGCGCTGCGTGCCCGTGTTCTGTCGGGCAACGCGCCCGCAGCGGTTCAGCTCAAGGGCCCCGCGATTCAGGAATGGTACGAAGAGGGCGTTCTGTCGGACATCTCGGCCGTTGCAGAGGAAAACGGTTGGGCTGACGTGCTGCCCGCAGCGATCGCAGAGCACATGAAGTGCGAAGGCACTTGGTGCGCCGCGCCCGTAAACGTCCACCGTGTTGACTGGATCTGGGCAAACGCTCAGGTGCTGGCGGACAATGGCATCGAAATGCCCACCACTTGGGAAGAGTTCAACGCAGCCGCAGACAAACTGCAGGCCGCTGGCATTACCCCGCTGGCACATGGTGGTCAGGCATGGCAAGACGCCACTGTCTTTGAAACCGTTGTTCTGGGTCTGGGTGGCCCCGAGTTCTTCCACAAAGCTCTGGTCGAGCTGGACCCGGAAGCACTGGGTTCGGACACCATGAAGGCCGTCTTTGACCAGATGCGCAAAATGCGCGGCTACGTCGATGCGAACTTCTCGGGCCGTGACTGGAACCTGGCAACCGCGATGGTCATGAACGGCGAAGCGGCGTTCCAGATCATGGGTGACTGGGCCAAAGGCGAATTCCTGGCAGCGGGCAAAACCCCCGGCGAGGACTTCCTCTGCGCGTCGACCCCCGGTGAAGGCTACCTCTACAACGTAGACAGCTTTGCGATGTTCGACGTGGACGGCGCGGACAAAGAAGAAGGTCAGGCGCTGCTGGCGAAACTGATCGTTGGTCCGTCCTTCCAGAAAGTCTTCAACCTGAACAAGGGCTCGATCCCTGTGCGCACCGACGTCTCGCTGGACGAGTTCGACATGTGCGCCCACACCTCGAGCGAAGAAATGGCTGCATCGAGCGAAAGCGGCTCGCTGCTTCCCAGCTACGCGCACGGCATGGCTCTGCGCGGCGCGCAATCGGGTGCGATCACCGACGTTGTGACCGCCCACTTCAACTCTGACATGTCGTCTGATGACGCAGTCGAAATGCTGGTCAACGCAGTCGCGGCTGTCCAGTAACCCCTGAACTACGGCCCTTCGCGCGCGCCAAAGCGCGGAGGGCCTTTTCGTCAGGAGCAATCCAAAATGACCCTCTGGCTTGAACGCCATGTACCCAAGCTGGTACTGGCCCCGACTTTTATTGCCATTCTGCTCTTTGTTTATGGCTTCATTGCCTGGACAGGATGGATCTCGCTGACCAAATCCCGCCTGATGCCGAAATACGACATCGAAGGCTTCCAGCAGTATGACCGTCTGTTCGCCGCGCCCCGTTGGGATGTCGCGATGAACAACCTCTATATTTTCGGCGCGCTGTTTATCGTGATTTCGATGGTGCTGGGTCTGCTTCTGGCGATCCTGCTGGACCAGAAGATCCGCACCGAAGGCGTGTTGCGCACCATCTATCTGTACCCCATGGCGCTGTCGATGATCGTGACCGGCACCGCGTGGAAATGGATCCTGAACCCCGGTCTGGGTCTGGAAAAAGTTGTTCAGGGCTGGGGCTTTGAAAACTTTACCTTCGACTGGCTGGTGAACCCTGATTACGCCATCTACACTATCGTGATCGCCGCTGTTTGGCAGGCCTCTGGTTTCGTGATGGCGCTGTTTCTTGCAGGTCTGCGCTCGGTCGATACCGAGATCATCAAAGCGGCCCAAGTGGACGGCATCCCGACCACCCGTATCTATACCGCGATCATCATCCCTTCGATGGCGCCGATCTTCCTGTCCGCGTTCATTGTTCTGTCGCACCTCGCGATCAAAAGCTTTGACCTCGTGATTGCGATGACCAATGGTGGCCCCGGTTACGCGACCGACCTGCCGGCGACCTACATGTACGCCATGGCGTTCTCGCGCGGGGATCTGGGGCAGGCGGCAAGCTCTGCCATGATCATGATGCTCGTCGTGTTCACCATCGTTGTTCCCTACCTCTATTCTGAACTGAGAACCCGCAATGACTGATCTGTCTGCAACCCAAGGCGCATCCCGCCCGTGGGGCAAGATCGCCCTGCGCTGGGGCCTGTATGTCCTGCTGGGACTGTTCGCCCTGTACTACCTTGTCCCGCTTTTCGTGATGGTCACCACATCGCTGAAAAGCCTAGATGAAATCCGCTCGGGTAGCCTGATTGCCCTGCCGCGCGAAGTGACCTTTGACGCGTGGGCCAAAGCATGGTCCGGCGCCTGTACCGGCATCCAGTGCGAGGGCCTGAAGCCCTATATGTGGAACTCGATCCTGCTGGCCATTCCGGCGGTTCTGATCTCCACTGTGATCGGCGCGATGAACGGCTATGTGGTCGCGCAGTGGCGCTTCCGCGGGGCGAACATCATCTTTGCTCTGCTGCTGTTCGGATGCTTCATCCCGTTCCAGGTGGTTCTGCTGCCCATGGCGAAGATGCTGGGTATCCTTGGCCTTGCAGGCTCGATCCCCGGTCTGATCCTGGTGCACGTGGTCTATGGCCTTGGCTTCACCACGCTGTTCTTCCGCAACTACTATGTGACCATTCCTGCTGAACTGGTCAAAGCGGCCAAGATCGACGGCGCGGGCTTCTTCCGGATCTTCTTCTCGATCTTCCTGCCTTTGTCGCTGCCCATCATCGTGGTTTCGGTCATCTGGCAGTTCACCCAAATTTGGAACGACTTCCTCTTTGGTGTGTCGTTCAGCCAGGCGGGCACCCAGCCCATCACCGTGGCTCTCAACAACATCGTCAACTCCACCACCGGCGTTAAGGAATACAACGTGGATATGGCTGCTGCGATCATCGCCGCTCTGCCCACGCTGCTCGTCTATGTCGTCGCCGGCAAGTACTTCATCCGCGGCCTCACCGCCGGTTCGGTGAAAGGATAACCCCCATGGCTCCTATTCTCGACATTCAAAACCTGTACAAATCCTACGGCCAGACCGAGATCCTCAAGGACATCAACGTGTCCATCGAAAAGGGTGACTTTCTGGTGCTGGTCGGCCCCTCGGGCTGCGGCAAGTCCACGCTGCTGAACTGTATCGCCGGTCTGGAACCGATCACTGGCGGTCAGCTGAACATTGCCGGACAGGACATGACCAATGTCAGCCCCAAAGACCGCAATATCGCGATGGTGTTCCAGAGCTATGCTCTGTACCCGACCATGTCGGTCGCCAAGAATATCACCTTTGGTATGAAAGTCCGCGGCGTCGACAAATCGGTGCAGGACCAGAAGCTGGCCGAAGTGGCGAAACAACTGCAAATCGAAAAGCTGCTGAACCGCAAGCCCAGCCAGCTTTCGGGCGGCCAGCGTCAGCGTGTGGCGATGGGCCGTGCGCTGGTCCGTGACCCCGCGCTGTTCCTGTTCGACGAACCTCTGTCGAACCTTGATGCGAAGCTGCGTGTGGAAATGCGTACTGAAATTAAGCGTCTGCATCAGGATATTCATGCGTCGATGGTCTATGTGACCCACGACCAGATCGAGGCGATGACCCTTGCCACCAAGATCGTGGTCATGAAGGACGGCATCATCCAGCAGATCGGAACGCCTGCGGAAATCTACCGCCAGCCTGCGAACCTGTTCGTGGCGGACTTCATGGGCAGCCCTGCGATGAACCTGATCCCCGCCAAGGTTTCGACCGACGGCAATGCGCGCCGCATCGAGATCGCCCGTGACGGCGAGGCGCCTTTGGTGCTGACCGATCGACGCGGTGTGGACCTGCCCAAAGACGTGATCATCGGCCTGCGCCCCGAAGACATCACCGATCCGGGCAGCCGTCAGGGTGACAATCTGGAACTGGCCGACGTGCATGTGGACGTGGTCGAACCTGCCGGTGCGGACACTTATGTGGTCTCGCGTTTGGGCGGCAAAGAGGTCACCGCGCGTCTGCAGGCCGAGACCGAAGTGCGCCCCGGCGCCCGCGCGCAATTCGCGTTCGATCTGGGTAAGGCGACGTACTTTGATCCTGCCAGCGGTGCCCGTCTGGTGTGATCCATTCTGCGGCTTGCGTTCCTGTTGCGCTGTTGAGCCGTGGGTATTTTGACCAAGATGAAGGGGGTGGCATGCGCTGCCCCCTTTGGCGTTTTGGAAAATGTACCTTTCAGGTGCGGTTTTCTGGCGCGTCTGCTGAATGCGGGCAGGCGGTTTGCTTGAAGATGGGGGGCTTGCGCCCTAATGTCCGCTCGAAACTTGGAGAAGTAGGTCCATGAGCGGAAAGCGCAGTATTTTCGAAGAGGTAGACAGCAAAGAGGCGGTGCAGACCAGCGCCGTCGGGTCCATTGACCGGACCCGCCGCGGCGCGCGGGGCGCCGTTCGGATCTGGCTGATGCTTTTGTTTGTCATGGTGATGGCGATGATCGCGGTGGGCGGCTTGACCCGTCTGACCGATAGCGGGCTGTCGATCACCGAATGGAAGCCCGTCACCGGTGCCTTGCCGCCCTTGGATGCGGCCACATGGGAGTCCGAATTCGCCAAGTACAAGGAAATCCCTGAATACCAGTTGCAGAACAAGGGCATGACCCTGTCCGAATTCAAAGCGATCTACTGGTGGGAATGGGGGCACCGGCAGCTGGGGCGGACCATCGGTCTGGTCTGGGCTTTGGGCTTCCTCGGCTTTGCTGCGACGCGCAGTATTCCTCCCGGTTGGACGGGACGGTTGCTGTTCGTTGGCGCGTTGGGCGGTGTGCAGGGCGCCATCGGCTGGTGGATGGTGGCCAGTGGTTTGACCGGCGAGATGCTGGATGTTGCCAGCTACCGTTTGGCAACGCACCTTGGTCTGGCGTTCGTGATCCTTGGGTTTATTGCGTGGTATGTGTTTGAGCTGGGGCGCGAGCCGCGCGATCTTCTGCAGGCGCGCCGCGGCGGTGAGAAGAAGCTGTTCGGGATGTCGACCGGTCTGCTGCACTTTGCTTTTCTGCAGATTTTGCTGGGGGCGTTGGTGGCTGGCATTGACGCGGGCCGGAACTACCCTGATTGGCCGATGATGGCCGGATCGTGGACCCCGCCGGATATGCTGAGCCTTGAGCCTGTGTGGCGGAACTTCTTTGAGAACGATGGCACTGTGCAGTTCATTCACCGCATGTCCGGGTACTTGCTGTTCATCTTTGGCGTCGTTGTCTTCCTGAAGGGACGCAAGAGCGCGTATCCCAAGACCCGCGGGGCCTTTACCGTCGTGTTCGCGATGCTGGTGCTGCAGATGCTGCTGGGGATTGTGACTGTGATGCACAGCTCGCCTTGGTATCTGGCGATCCTGCACCAAGTGGGCGCGGTGGCGCTGTGGGTACTGATCCTGCGGGCGCGGTTCATGTCGCGCTATCCTGTCTCCACCAGTGTGCGTGAGGGTCTGTGATGTCTGCATATGACGCGTTGATGGCGTTTCAGCGTCAGACCTCGGCTCTGGCCGAGGTCGCGGGGCGCACCGGATGGGACCAAGAGGTTCTGATGCCCGAAGGCGCTGCTGATCAGCGGGCCGAGGAAATGGCAGCGCTGGAATCCGTGCTCCATGCCCGTCGCTGCGATCCCCGCGTGGGCGAGTGGCTGGCTGCTGCCGAACCTGCGGATGATGTGCAAAAGGCAATGTTTCGTGAGGTCAAGCGCAGCTATGATCGGGCCACCAAGGTCCCCGGCGATCTGGCCGAGGCGTTGGCGCGGACTACGAGCCGCGCCCAAGGGATTTGGGCCAAAGCGCGGGCCAACGAGGATGTCTCGGCGTTCTTGCCGACGCTTGCCGAAGTGGTCGATCTGCGCCGCCAAGAGGCTGCGGCCTTGGGTGGAGAGATCGCCTATGACGCTCTGCTCGCGGATTACGAGCCAGGTACATCAAGTGCCGAGATCGCCGCGCTGTTTGACGCCATGCGGCCGCGTCTGGTGGCCCTGCGTGATCAAGTGCTGGCAAAGCCGCAGAGCGATCAGGTGAGCGGGTCCTTTGATCCTGCGATCCAGATGGCGCTGGCCGAAGAAGTCGCTGTCGCCTTTGGCTATGATCTGAACCACGGGCGCATCGATAAGGCGGTGCATCCGTTTAGCTCTGGCAGTGGTCTGGATGTGCGGATCACCACGCGGACGTCCGAAGATGATCCGTTCAACTGTCTGTATTCGACCATCCACGAGGTTGGTCATGCCTGCTACGAGCAGAACATCGACCGTGCATACCTGCTCAGCCCCTTGGGGCGCGGCGTGTCGATGGGCGTGCATGAAAGCCAGAGCCGGATTTACGAGAACCAGATCGGACGCGGGGAAGCCTTTACCGGTTGGCTCTATGGCCGGATGGTGGACCGGTTTGGGGATATCGGCGTCAGCGACGCGCAGGCTTTTTATCGGGCGGTGAACCGCGTTCATAACGGCTGTATCCGGACTGAATCGGACGAAGTGCAGTATAACCTGCACGTCATGTTGCGCTTTGATCTGGAGAGGGCGCTGTTCAGTGGCGATCTGCAGGTCAGCGAACTGGAAGCCGCTTGGAATGACCGGTTCGAGGCGGACTTTGGTTATGCAGTCGACAAACCCTCGAATGGGGTGCTGCAGGATGTGCACTGGTCCGTGGGGCTGTTCGGATATTTCCCGACCTACAGTCTGGGGAACGTATATGCGGGCTGTCTGAATGCAGCGATGCGCCGCGATGTGCCGGATCTGGATGCGGCGCTGGGGCAGGGGGATACCGCGCCCGCGAAGGCTTGGCTGAAGGAGAAGGTACAGCAGCATGGCGCGCTCTACGCCCCGCGCGAAGTGATCGAACGCGCCATTGGCGGTGACATCAGCCCCGAGCCCTTACTTTCCTATCTGGAAGATAAGTTTCTGGCGCTCTGACACGAAAGGGGGCCTATCACGGCCCCCTCCCATGCATGAGCGGCTGTCTTGGAATAAAGTAAACCACAAATACGCTATGCTGTTAAGATTTATTGCAACGGCAGGTTTTGCTTTGTTGCAAAAATCGAATGAAAACAGGCTATTTGCGTAAGTGGGTATGGAAAACCTTACGATTTCTTCCCGTCGTATTGCAGAAATGAATGAGCGAAATCGCTCCGCCGCGGCGCAGAATTCGGGGCATTCGTTAATTCTGTTTGGGTGAATTAGATGCCTGCGCCCACCAGACTCAGCAGGACAGTCGTCAGAAGACCTGCAAAGCCAAGGCCGTCGTCGCTATCACTGCCTTCGTCGCCACCATCGTTCTGATCGTCATCGTTCGCGTCGTCTTCGTCGATCTCGATCTTGGGCAGGGGATCCTCGCGGAAGATAAAGGTCGCTTCGGTGCCGTCGCTGTCGGTGCCATCCAGTTCGGTGCTGCCGCCCTTGTGCCATGCGTCGATCGCGTCCGCGCCTTCTTCGGTGCGGGCAAAGGTCAGGCGGATGATCTGTGCGGGCTGGGTGAAGTCCAGCTCGATTGCGCCGTTCTTGACCTCGGGGGCAAAGTTCTCGCGGATGCCCAAGGCATAGGTCTCTGCTTCGGGGGTCTGGTTGACGCCGGGCAGGTTGGGCACGTCGAACAGGTCTTTCCAGTTGTCCGGTGTTTCGCTGCGCAGGCTCTGGCCCCAGACTTCCTTGATCTCTCCCAGACCATCCAGTGCGATGTCTGCGGTGAACACGTCGCCTTCGAATTTCGAGGGCGCAACAATGAACATGACCAGCTTGTCCTCGCTGTCAAAACCAAAGGTGGTGACGGCGCTGTCAGACTTCAGGTCGTTGTCCTGATACCAATCCAGAACCTTGGTGTCTTCCAGAGCTTCGGCCATCATGTCCTGCATGGAGCCAGCGGTAAAGACATAGGTGTCGCCATCGGTGCCAACGTAGCTGGAGCGGCCCGCATGGGTCAGGTCCCAGCCGTAGACGCCTGCGGACGAGGTGCCAAGCGCTTGGTACTCCGAGAACATCTGCAGCAGATGCTCGCCCTGTTCCAGACCGTAGGGACGGTAGTCCAGCATGTCCTGATAGTGCTGTTCGAACGCCAGATGAGAGCGGCCGTCCAGATCCAGATCGTCGAAGTCGTACTTGCTGCCTTCGGCGGTCGAAAGGAAGCTGTGCGCTGCTTCGACACGCGACAGGGAGGCGGTGTTGTAGGCCGACAGGGACAGCGACGGACGATCAAGGCCCAATGCGTTCGCTTCTTCTTCCCATGCTTCGAGGCTGGCGGCGACATCGTCAACCGAGCTTTCCGAGGCGGACAGGGTGATCGCAAAGCGGTGGTGCACCACGGCGTCTGCCATGATGATCGAGTCCTCGCTCAGGTTCTCAAGGATCTCTTCGGTGTACTCAACCGAGCGGCCCAGCTGGACGTTCCAGTCCACCTTGCCAGCGACCTCGGGGTACTCGGCCTCTTTTTCCAGAACGACTTCGCTGTAGACGTTTACGATTTCTGCGTAGTTGGCGGACTTTTCCAGTTCATCCGCGCCGTCGAACACAGCGTAATATTCGTTGCCAACTTCAAAGATCAGAGTGTCGGGCAGGGCGCCGTGGGCACCCGAGTACAGATCGTCCAGAAAATCGCCAAGATGCGTACGCAGCAGATCGTGATCATCGGTGTAGCGCGCGGTTGGCAGAACAACTGTCAGGCCCAGACCCTTGTCCACGCAGTATTCCATCATTTCGTCGATGCCAGGCTTATTGCCCAGAGCGGCCGAGTTGTAGAGGCCGTCATGCTCAAAGCCGAACCGCTCGGGGTTCTTCTCTGCCATGGTGCCGCCGGGCCAAACGACCATACCTAGGTCGGTCTGGGACAGCGCGTCGTCGAATTGACCAAAACTGCGGAAGCTAACGTAGCGGGCACCAAAACTATCACTCGTGATCTCGAGAGCGTCTTCGCTGATTGAGCCTTTGGTTGTTAAACCTAGCGTCATCTCGGGGTCTCCACGGATGCGGTCCCGACTGGTGGGGCATCCGCTTAGTTAGTTGATCGTGACATCTTGTTCGATGCTTTGACGTTAGCGCGAAGGTAGAGCGCTGCTTACCGCAATGTTCGCAAACCGCTCTTTGCGTGGAGACACTTAAATACTTGAAAGATATGATAGTATATCCCAACAGGAGAGATACAGAGCCTACCCCAAGGGGGTGAAACAAGTACTAAAGTGTGTATAATACTAACGGATAGTTCCCGCTTGGGTTGTGGTGAAAATTACGTCCAACAGGGCGCATGGTGACCAAAGGGATTGGTCTCGCACCCCGTCGAGGAGGTCGGTTGATCATGGTGGGAGGGTAGGTACAGCACCAAGGTATTGGTTGCGACTACGTCCAAATCTGCGAATCAACATTCAGATTGCGACGGTCATCCTGTGCTGTAGATTTCTTTTGCGTCACAAGAGATGCCATCTGCGCAACAAAAAAACCCGCCGGAGCCGGCGGGTTTTTGTTTCTTGTGATTTTCGGTCTGTGATGCAGCGTTAGCTGCGCAGAAACTCTGTTGTCCGTTCCTTGAGCCATTCGCGCGCTGCCTTAAGGACAGGGTCGCTGCGACGGGTCTCGTGGTAGCATAGGTACAGGGGCACATCGTCGATCGCTGGCGCGTCTTCGATCGCCTCAAACGTCGGATCTTGGTCGCCAACAAATGTGGGCAGCACGGCAGACAAGCCGGTTTCTGCGCAGACACTGTGGATCGACTCGAAGTTATCGACGCGGATCATGGGCTCGCAGCCGAAGTATTCTTTGGCCACACTCATGGCAGAGTACTTGTCTGTTTCCAGCGGAAGACCGGCCCAGTCCTTGGTGTCAGAGGTGTTGTCGCGATGCTTGTACAGCTTGAACCGCATAACACCGCACTGAGACGAGATCAGACGGCCATGTTCGGGGCGCGCCGGTGTGATCAGGATGTCGTTGTCGTTCAAGTTCTCTTGCATCGAGTCCAGATTGAACGAAATGCGGATCTTGGGGTAGGTGGTCATGAATTCCGACAAGCGCGGATAGATCATGTACGTGCCGACCATGAAGGGCACGCAAATCCGTAGGTCACCGGCCAGATCGCCAGAGGCTTCTTCGGTTTCGCGGCGGATCGCAGAGATGAGCGCGCCGTCAAACTCCATCGCTTGATTGACGATGTTCTCGAGGCGCGGGTTCAGAACCCAACCTTCAGGACGCTTTTCAAAGGGCGGATAGCCCAAAGCTTCGCCCAAACGCGCCATACGGCGGGACACCGTGGCGGGGTTGGAGTCCAGACGCTGCGCGGCAGCTGCCATGTTCCCTGTGCGGTAAAAGGCGATCAGATAGCGAAGATCGTCCCAATTCTTAAAGCTCGGCATAAACCCTCTAAGGTAGAAATTTACATGTACGCTATTTATTAAACGTGTCGGGCGCAAACAAAGGTTCACGCCCGGTAAATTTTTTTCCGTTCTATTCGTATAGGTCGGCGTTATTCCTCCGACGCCGGGGCCTCTGCGCCGCCGTCATCTTCGACCTCGTCTGTTTGGTCGGCAATCCGTGCCACCGACACCACGTGTTCCCCGTTTGACGTGTTGAACACACGGACCCCGCCTGCGCTACGCGAGCGGAAAGAAATGCCATCGACAGGGACGCGGATGGACTGGCCTTTGGACGTTGCCAGCATGATCTGATCGTCACCCTCGACAGGGAACGAGGCCACGATTTCACCGCCGCGCATGGATTTCTCCCACGCGGTGACGCCAAGGCCGCCGCGACCCCGGATCGGGTAGTCGTGGCTCGACGATAGTTTGCCGACGCCATTGGCCGTGATGGTCAGGATCAGGTTTTCGGCGGCCGACATTTCTGCATAGCGTTCCTGCGGCAGCGGGGTGTCCGCATTGCCTTCTTCTTCGCTCGCGTCGTCTTCGGTCACACCGGCCATCAGGCGGCGCATCTTCAGATAGCTTGCACGCTCGTCGGACTCGGCTTCGAAGTGACGGATGATCGACATCGACACGACCTCGTCATCGCCCGACAGTTTCACACCGCGCACACCGGTCGAGGCGCGCGAGTTAAAGACACGCACTTCGGGGACGGGGAAGCGGATCGCACGGCCCGAGTTCGTGACCAACATCACGTCGTCATCTTCAGAACAGATGCGCGCGTTGATCAGGCGGGTGTTTTCGTCTTCGCCTTCGAACTTCATCGCGATCTTGCCGTTCGCCTTCACGTTGGTGAAGTCGGACAGACGGTTGCGACGGACAGAGCCCTTGGACGTTGCGAAGACGATCTGCAGGTCGTCCCAATCATCCTCGGGGCGGTCGACGGGCATGATCGCTGCGATCGAAACACCGACGGGGATGGGCAGAATGTTGACGATTGCTTTGCCTTTGGCGGTCCGACCACCAAGGGGCAGGCGCCAGCACTTCAGCTTGTAGGCCATGCCATCGGTGGTGAAGAACAAGAGTTGCGTGTGGGTGTTGGCCACGAACAGGGTGGTGACGACGTCATCATCCTTGGTCGCCATGCCCGACAGACCTTTGCCGCCACGCTTTTGCGCGCGGAAGTCAGCCAGCGCGGTGCGCTTGATGTAACCGGACTGGGTCACGGTCACGACCATGTCTTCGCGTTCGATCAGGTCTTCGTCTTCCATGTCACCGGACCAATCCACGATCTCGGTGCGGCGGTTGACGGCGAACTGTTCGCGAACCTCGTGCAGCTCATCAGCGATGATGCCCATGATCCGTTCGCGCGAGCCCAGAATTTCCAGATATTCGCGGATCGATTTGGCCAGTTCTTGCAGCTCGTCGGTGACTTCCTGAACGCCCAGCTGGGTCAGGCGCTGCAGACGCAGTTCGAGGATGGCACGGGCCTGTGCTTCGGACAGGTTATATGTGCCGTCTTCGTTGATGGTGTGGGTCGGGTCGTCCACCAGCTTGATGTATTCCGCGATGGATTGCGCGGGCCAGCGGCGGGTCATCAGCTTTTCGCGGGCTTCGGCGGCGTCAGCGGACGAGCGAATGGTCGCGACCACTTCGTCCACGTTGGTGACAGCCACGGCCAAGCCACACAGAATGTGTGCGCGATCACGAGCCTTGCGGAGCAGGTAGGCGGTGCGGCGCACCACGACATCTTCGCGGAAGTCGATAAAGCAGGTCAGGAACCGGCGTAGGGTCAGCTGCTCGGGGCGGCCGCCGTTCAGGGCCAGCATGTTGCAGCCGAACGAAGTCTGCATCGGGGTAAAGCGGAACAACTGGTTCAGCACGACCTCGGGGGTCGCGTCACGCTTCAGTTCCACCACAACGCGCACGCCGTTACGGTCCGATTCATCCTGTACGTGGGCAATGCCTTCGATCCGCTTGTCGCGGGCGGCTTCGGCGATCTTTTCGATCATCGAAGCCTTGTTCACCTGATAGGGAATCTCGGTGCAGACGATGGCGTAGCGGTCCTTGCGGATCTCTTCCACGTGAGTTTTCGAGCGGATGATGACGCTGCCGCGCCCCTCGAGATAGGCTTTGCGCGCACCCGAACGGCCCAGCAGAATGCCGCCCGTCGGGAAGTCGGGGCCGGGCACATACTGGATCAGCTGTTCGCTGGTCAGGTCCGGATCCTCGATCAGAGCGAGGGTTGCATCAACCACTTCGCCCAGGTTGTGGGGCGGAATATTGGTGGCCATACCCACCGCAATACCACCAGCGCCGTTGACCAGCATGTTGGGGAAGCGGGCGGGCAGAACTGTGGGTTCACGGTCCTTGCCATCATAGTTGTCTTGGAAATCGACGGTGTCTTTGTCGATGTCGGCCAGCAGCGCAGAGGCGGGCTTGTCCATGCGAACTTCGGTGTAGCGCATGGCCGCAGCGTTATCGCCGTCCATGGAGCCAAAGTTGCCCTGACCGTCCAGAAGCGGCAGCGACATCGAGAAGTCCTGCGCCATACGGACCAGCGCGTCATAGATCGCGCTGTCGCCGTGGGGGTGGTATTTACCCATGACGTCGCCGACAGGACGCGCGGACTTGCGGTAGGGCTTGTCGTGCGAATTGCCGGTCTCGTGCATCGCATAGAGGATGCGTCGGTGCACAGGTTTTAAGCCATCGCGAAGATCGGGAATGGCGCGGCTGACGATCACCGACATCGCGTAATCCAGATAGGATGTCTTCATCTCGTCCGCGATCGAAATCGTGGGTCCGTGATGGATCGCGCGCGGCTTCGGATTTTCTTCTGCGTTTTCAGGGGTTTCCGGAGTATCGGTCACTGTGTCGCCTGTCCCAGCCGTTGGTTCTATATATTGTTGAAAGGGTTATAGCAGAGCCAGCATATGGTGCGCAATGCCAGTGGACACCTGCGCTGGCAGCCCAAGGGGGTGGCTGCTAACACACTGTTTTTCTTGCCAGAAAAATCCGGTTGGCCTGTAATTTGAATCAGAGCAGAGAGAACAGGAGAACCGCAGATGGAAAAGAGCGAAACAGAACTGCTGTTAAAGGGCTACGGGCTGACCACCGCCGAGATGATTTACCGTATGCCTGATTACACGTCCGTGCTGAACACATTTGTCTGGCAGGAGTATGACTTGGCCCCCGACTATCCCAAGATGTTCGAGTTCATCGAATTCTGGGAGCGCGAGATTGAGGGCAAGCTACACACCGTCCGCTTTGCCCACCGAAAATTGCTGAGCCCGACGGACTGGCAGCAGATCGTGGGCGAATTCCGCATCCACTGAACATGCCAAAGGCGGCCTTGGGTGGGCCGCCTCTGTTGTCTCTATATAGTGAGTGTCAGTATTTGCTGCGCGCAGCAGCGATCCAGATCAGGACGAACAGCGCCGAGAAGATGGCGTTGTAGCCAGCCATGGAAATGCCGAACAGATCCCAGACGATCTCGTCGCACATGACGACGCCGGTCGGGCCATCAAGGCTGAGCAGGTCATTACCCGTCAGTCCAGACAGTGCATCGCCAGAGCCGGTGCAGCTAGTGGGCCCTTGCCACCATTTCTGCTCGACCCCTGTGTGATAGACGCCGAGGCCGCTGGTGATGGCCGCCGCCAATGCACCGAGCCATGCGATGAAAGACGCGGGAAACAGCACTCCCACCACGCCCATAGCAATCGCGGCCGCATGGGGCCAGCGCTGCCACAGGCACATGGCGCAGGGCGGGTAGCCTCCGATATACTGGAAGGCAAAAGCGCCGAGCAAAATGGCCAGCGAGCCGAAAGCTGCCAGAGCGATGAGAGAGCGTTGAGTCATAGGAACTTTACCACGTAGAAGCCGCCGATCAGCACGGCAAGAAACAGCGCGAACATAATGCCGAGCCGCTTCTCGATGAAATCACGGATTGGTGCGCCGAATTGCTTGAGCAGCGCGGCGACAAGGAAGAAGCGGATGCCGCGCGCCAAGAGAGAGCTGACCATAAAGGTCGCGAGCGGCATGCCGGTCCAGCCGGACATGATCGTAATGACCTTGTAAGGGAAGGGGGTCATGCCCGCGATCAGCACGGCCCAGAAGCCCATGTCATTGAAGCGGACGTTAAACGCCTCCATCGCGTCGGCTTTGCCAAGGGCCGCAAGAATGGGCTGGCCAACGGTTTCGAATGCGAAGGCCCCAATCGCATAGCCAAACAGACCGCCCAAGATCGAGCTGATCAGTGCAACGCCCGCGATCAGCCAGGCGCGGCTGGGGCGGGCAAGGATCATGGGGATCATGATGACGTCTGGGGGAATAGGGAAAAACGAACTTTCGACGAAAGAGACAATCGCCAGCGCCCAAAGTGCGCGAGGATGGTCGGCGAGTCCCATCGTCCAATCATAAAGTCGACGTATAATCGGTCTTACTCCTGCTGAAATCGCGTCAGACATTCCATGCTGCGGGGCGGCGGTCAATAATGCTGACGTGTCCTGCGTTTTTCATCACCTGATATGCGGGTTGGGTCTTGTCCCTGCCGAATGGTTGGGCTAGTCAGTCCCACACAGTGCCTGCCTGAGTGGCGGAATGGTAGACGCAGGGGATTCAAAATCCCCCGATGGCAACATCGTGTGGGTTCGAGTCCCACCTTAGGCACCACAGTTTCTCAATGACATTGATGACGCAGAGTTTGCAGGGATCACCCGCGCTCTTGCAGCTGTGTTCTGCATTTGCAGTGCCGCAGTGCGGCTTGCATTTTGAAACCCCATACTTTCGAGATTTAACTGCTTGAAACCGCGTGTGATTCGGAGCGGGCGGCGCGTCGATTGCCGATATAGCGGATGAAATTCCGCCAAAGCGCCAAAATATCCATACTAACGAATGTGGCCGAAAGTGGGCGTGACCGCCTGTGCATAAAGTTTTCACAAAAAAACTAAATTCATTCTGTACGGGAAACGTTCACGTTTCGATGATACTCCGTGAATTGATGCAATACCCAATAAATAAAAGCTAAAATCTGCTAATCGAGGTTTCTGCAGGTGCATCATTGGATCATTTTGCGAAACAAACGGGGCTCGATTTCGTGAATAAGGCGAAAAAAAGGCGGCTTTAAGGCCGAAAAAAGGGGTCAACCCGCTAACCATTTCGAATTTTCTCTTTGTCTTAAGGGTGGGTGGGATGTATCCCAAAGGAGTGCCCATCTGGGGGGATGGCGCTTTTGACTGAGTAACACGGGCTCGCAGGGCAACCTGCGTGGCAAGTGTGGAAGGCGTAAAGAGTTCTGCGACGTCCACCTATGGGCACCATAAACCGTCTGGTTTGTGAACGATCTCCTACACCTTTAAGTCAGAAGTGGCATTGTGGTTCTGTCGAACCTCTGTGGGCTCTTGTTGACGCCACGGCCTTTGCGCCGGACAGGAGTAAGAGAGATGACGTTTTATAAGTACAGCTCATGGATGGACTGGTACAAAAGCCACTCGTCCGACTATGACGGCTCTACCGCCATGAATTACACCGACGACTCGCAGGGCTTGATTGGCCTGTGGGATTTCCTGAACGGCACCGCAGACACCGGTCTCGAGGACGGCGTTGCCCAGAACGGCAAACTGTTCGGACATGCCAACGTCAAGGACGGACAGCTGCATCTCGACGGTCACGAAGATTACATGACCATCGAAGGCAACGATAACCCCTTCGATCTGGGTCAGGGCACCATTGAGGTCCAGTTCACCCAGAAAGAGCATGTGGGATATTCCGAGGACGTCATCATTTCGCGCGGCGAAATCGAAGACGCGTACGGTGGTGAGGTTAACACACCTGAGGGTTACTTCGAGATTGGCGTCACGAAGGACGGTCGGGTGTACGTCAAGCACATCGACGACGGCAATAAAGCGTTTCTGAAGACTGACGATCATTTCTTCAAAGAAGGTGACACGCTGAACGTCTCGTATTCCTGGGACGAAAACACCGGCGGTACTTTTGTTGTTCAGAACCTGACCGACAGCTCGGAAACCACTCTGACACACGATGTCAAAGGTCTCGATATGGAGATCGGTGACAACGATGGCGAAAGCTGGACTGTTGGCGCACGCGAAGACAGCGACTACGACGGCGACTACTCGCACTACTTCAAGGGCGCGATCGACTACGTCGCGATCTTTGACAACGCAGCGCCTCAGGGCGACGGCTATGTCGAAGGCACTGCTGGCGACGACCTGATCGACATCAATTACGATGGCGACCCCGAAGGCGACATGATCGACAACGAGGACGCGATCCTCGCAAACAGCGACCTGAACGACGACGTGGTTCTGGCAGGCGCAGGCGATGACACTGTCAAAGCTGGCGAAGGCAATGACATCGTTTATGGCGACAGCAAGCAGGGCTCTGCAGAATCCTCGCCTGTCACCATCAAGATCGACAGCGCGTCGGCCGAGTTCGCGAACAAGATCTACGCCTACACCATCGATCCTAAGACGGGCGAAATCTCGAACGTGAAGCTGCTTGAGGCAGATGCGCGTGACGGCGTTGGCAGCACATACGAGTACAACGCGGCTCAAGGCGCAGTTGTCGGTGTGGGTATCGTAAACGAGCACGGCCAGTTCCTGTCCTCGGGTTATGGCGACAACATCAACCTGAACAGCGATTGCAAAGTCCACACCAAGGGCATCCAGCAAGTTGATGAAACCACTGTCAAAATTGGTTTCGAAGACTGGTACAATCTGGGTGACAAGGACTTCAACGACGTCAAGATCACCGTTGATCTGGGCACTTCGGGTGCATCTTTCGACAACGCACACTACGAGACTTCGTCGGATGTGGGTTCGGCGATTGTCACCGAAGGCGCAGGCGACGACCAGATCCACGGCGAAGCGGGCGACGACACCCTGTACGGCGAAGGTGGTAACGACACCATCGACGGCGGCGCGGATGACGACCTGATCTATGCAGGCGACGGCAACGACTCTGTGATCGGCGGCGACGGAAACGACACCATCTTCTACGGTGCAGGCAACGACACCATCGAAGGCGGCGCAGGCGACGATCTGATCGACGACGCGGACAAAGTGATCCTTGACGGCGCAGACGTGATCGACGCGGGCGACGGCAATGATACGGTTTATTCGGGTCTCGGCGACGACACCATCGAAGGCGGCGCGGGTGCTGACCTGATCTTTGGCGAAGGCGGCGATGACAGCATCACCGGCGGGTCCGAGAACGACTCGATCTACGCAGGCGACGGTGCCGACAGTGTGCGCGCTGGAACGGGCGACGACTCCATCCGCGGCGAAGGTGGCAATGACACCCTGCGCGGCGAAGACGGCAATGACTTTGTCGATGGTGGCGACGGCAACGACAGCGTGTCTGGCGGTGCAGGCGATGACACCGTTCTGGGTGGCGCTGGCGACGACCTCGTTCGCGGTGGTTCGGGCAACGACTCCATGGAGGGCGGCGCAGGCAACGACTACATCGACAGTGGCTCGGGCGATGACACCATCGACGCAGGTGACGGCGACGACACCGTCGACGCGTACAACGGTTCGGACAGTGTTCTGGGTGGCACGGGCAACGACTCGATCATGGTTGGCTGGCAGGACACCGAAGCTCTGCCCGACCTGGGCTACCCCGGCCTGTTCGACGCGGACAGCGACCCCGAGAATGACCGTGACTTTGTCGATGCGGGCGAAGGCAACAACTACGTCTGGACCGGTGACGACCGCGACACCATCTACTCGGGCAGCGGCAATGACACCATTCTGGCGGGTATCGACGACGACTACGTTGACTCTGGCGCTGGCGACGACCTGATCGTAGGCGGCGAAGGGGCCGACACCATTCTGGCGGGTGATGGCAACGACACCGTGTACGCTGGCTTCGCGCCTGATCTGCCCGACGACCTGAACATCCCCGATGGCGAAGACCTCGTCACCAATAACGGCACCGACTATGTCGATGCGGGCGCGGGCAATGACCTTGTCTTTGGTTCCGATGATGCGGACACCATTCTGGGTGGCGACGGTGATGACACCATCGACGGTGGCATCGATGCAGACGATCTGTTCGGTGGCAAGGGCGATGACACCATCATCCTCGGCCTGCCGGGCGATGCACACGCTGACTATGCCGAAGGCGGCGACGACCGTGATACCTTCACCGGCGTGGGCGCAGGCGACACCGTTGACGGTGGCACCGGCGGCGACGACTGGGATACTCTGGATCTGACCGGTCTGGGTAAGTGGCGATTTAACGAAGTCAGCAACGACGCAGACGGCGACTCGACCAGCGGTGAGGTGAATTTCCTCGATAGCCTCGGAAACGTGACCGGTACTCTAAACTTCAAAGAGATCGAGAACATCATCCCGTGCTTCACCCCCGGCACCGTCATTGCGACCCCCATGGGCGAGCGTCTGGTCGAAGAGCTGCAGGTTGGCGATCGTGTGATCACCCGCGACAACGGCATCCAGCGCATCCGCTGGGTTGGCGCAAAGAACGTGACCTCTCTGGATCTGCAGCGTTCGACACATCTGCGTCCGATCATGATCAAGGCTGGCGCGCTGGGTAACGGCCTGCCGGAAACCGACATCATGGTCAGCCCAAACCACCGGATGCTGATCGCGAACGAGAAGACTTCGCTCTACTTCGAAGAGCCCGAAGTTCTGGCGGCGGCCAAGCACCTGCTGGGAACGGGCGGCATCTACGAAGTGAACGTGCCCTCGACCACCTACATCCACTTCATGTTCGACCGTCACGAGGTTGTCCTGTCGAACGGATGCTGGTCTGAAAGCTTCCAGCCCGGTGACTACTCGTTGAAGGGAATCGGCGAGGAGCAGCGGAACGAAATCTACGATCTGTTCCCCGAGCTGAAGAACCAGAAGGGTCTGGAGAATTTCGAAGCGGCGCGTCGCTCGCTGAAGAAGCACGAAGCGAAGCTGCTGGTGCACTAAAGCGCTATCAAAACCAATACTTTTGAAGAAGGGCGGTATCCGTGGGGTGCCGCCCTTTAACTTTTTAAGTAAGAAATACTCACATAACCGCCTGCAACAGGGCGCATTTGTGCCCTATTTTGATGTCAGAAATCTTGATTATGGACGCGTGTGTGTTCGTTGAGGGTGTGTGAGGGCAATGGATCAATCGGGTGGAAAAGTGGTGCAGATGCGATCGGGCTGGCAAAGGGCCAGCGGTCCCGTCGTTGCTCCTGATTTCTCGAACGATCCTTCTTTTGCGACGCCATTTAGCGTGCCTTGCTTTACGCCCGGAACACATATTGCGACACGCCAAGGCCCAAGAGCGGTCGAGGAATTGCGTACTGGCGACCAGCTGCTGACAAGAGACAACGGGTTTTGCCCCGTGCTCTGGGTTGGTCGGAGCCGCTACAAGCTCAGCAATGCCAATGGCGGCGCCCGTCTGCAGCCCGTACTGATCAAGGCCGGAGCGTTTGGCGATGGCGTTCCACAAAGTGACCTTCTTGTCTCTCCCGACCATCAATTGTTGCTCACGCGGCAGTTGGTGCGGGCGAATTTGCCGTCTGTCGAGCTATTGGTGCCTGCGCGGTGCTTCCTTGGTCGGGATGGGGTCGTTGTGGCGCCTCAGCGCGAGGTCGAGTTTGTGCATGTTCTGATGGAGCGGCACGAAATTCTGCTCGCGGATGGCGCTTGGACCGAAAGCTATCGTCCTGACTCGACCGTTGTCCGAGCACTGCCGGATGTGGTCCGCGAAGACTTGCTTGCGGCTCTGGCAGGCCGTGACCCCGTGCGGGGTCCGGTGTTCGAGGCGGCTCGTCAGTCCTGCGGGGCCGAGGTCTTTGATCCGCGCAAAGCGCCGGAATAATACGCCTCCCACGCTTCGGGCGTGTCCAGATCCAATGTCGCGCGTCGTCCTGCAAGTGGCACGGTCTTTAGTCGGTCCAGATTACGTTTGACCACCGGTTTGGCGCCGTCGTCTCCGGTCAGTTCTGATAGCGGAGGAAACAGGTCTCTCGGGAAAATGACGGGGTGTCCCATGGTGCCTTCGACGTCAGTTGCGCGCCATATCAGGTCCGGTGCAGTCCGGTGCAATTCGGCAAAGTGGACCAGATCGGCGGTCTGTATGTCGGGCATATCGGCGGGCAGGATCAAGGCTCCGGTCACGTGATCGGGCAGGGCGCTGATGCCGCCCCTTATCGAATGGCTCATGCCGTCTGCTGCGTCGGGGATCACCACCTGCGTGACTTTGAGTCCGTGCAATGCCTCGGTGCGTGCGGGGCGGTCGGGCGGCAGTGCCACGTAGACCGGCACCCCGGTCGCCAAGGCCCGCTCGGTGAGAACGCGCAGACATGGTCGTCCGGCAACATCCATTAGCAATTTATCTGCCCCGCGCATGCGCGAGGATGCTCCGGCAGCGAGAATGAGGATAGCGGGCGCGGGTGTCATGCCTGACTGTACCGCGCCGCGCGATGGGAGCAAGGGATCAGTATCCGCGCCAGATCCATCCACCACCCAGAATGCGGGTGCTGTCAGGGTCGTAGAAAACACAGGCCTGACCGGGGCTGATGCCCTCTTCGGCGGTCAGGAGTTCAACCTCTGCCTCGGTGTCGCTGATCGGGCGCAGGATTGCGGGCGCTGGCGGACGGGTGCTGCGGACTTTGACCGCGATTTCGCGCTCGGCCATGTCGGTGAACGGACCATCGCCAAGCCAATTGATCTCTCGCACCGGAACTTTGCGGGTGGCCAGCAGTTCTTTGGGACCAACGATGACCTGCTTCTGGTCCACGTCCAGCTTCACCACATACAGCGGTTCAGACAGTCCGCCGATCCCAAGGCCGCGGCGCTGGCCGATGGTGTAGTGGATCACGCCGTTATGCTCGCCCAAAACGCGGCCGTCAGCATGGACGATCTGGCCGGGCTCTGCCGCACCGGGGCGCAGCTTTTCAATCACGCTGGCGTAGTTGCCGTTCGGGACAAAGCAGATGTCCTGACTGTCGGGCTTGTCCGCCACGCTTAATCCATATTTCGCGGCTAGCTCGCGCGTCGCGTCCTTGGACGGTAAATGCCCCAAGGGGAAGCGCAGATAGGACAACTGTTCCGGCGTGGTCGAGAACAGGAAATAGCTCTGGTCGCGGTTTGCATCGGCGGCGCAGTGCAGCTCGGGGCCGTTTGCACCGTCTTTGCGTTGAATATAGTGGCCGGTCGCCATGCAGTCTGCGTCCAGATCCCGCGCGGTTTCCAGCAGGTCTTTGAATTTGACACGCTCGTTGCAACGGATGCAGGGCACTGGGGTCGCGCCAGCCAGATAGCTGTCGGCGAACTCGTCGATCACCGCATCCTTAAAAATGTTCTCATAATCCAGAACGTAATGGGGGAAGCCCATCTTCTCGGCCACGCGGCGCGCATCGTGGATGTCGATGCCCGCGCAGCACGCGCCCTTTTTCGCCAGCGCTGCACCGTGATCGTACAGCTGCAAGGTGACGCCGACCACGTCATAGCCTTCTTCGGCAAGCTGCGCGGCCACGACCGAGCTGTCCACGCCTCCGGACATCGCGACG
This sequence comes from Donghicola sp., assembly GCF_025210255.1. Taxonomy (NCBI): domain Bacteria; kingdom Pseudomonadati; phylum Pseudomonadota; class Alphaproteobacteria; order Rhodobacterales; family Roseobacteraceae; genus Donghicola; species Donghicola sp. Next base: position 85,865 of record NZ_JAOARZ010000011.1, read on the forward strand.
ACCACGCGGGTCTCCGACGGGGGCTTGGCGAAACCAAGGGAATTGAGCGGGGTGCCGTTGTCCAGCGCCATGGGGCATACTCCTGCGGGTTTGGAACCTGCGGAATATATGAAAATCCTCAGTACTCTCAAGAGCCGGTTTCAGGTCCTGTTAAGTCCCTTGGCCGATTTTCCCTGTGTGGGAAGCAAAAAGGGGACTGATATGTTTCTAAAACGTGTAGAGGGCGTGCGCACTGTGGCGCTGCCCGATGGTCGAGTGCTCAGCCATGCGGACCTGCCGCCGACCAATACCCTGCGCTGGGTCGCCTCGCGTAAGGAATCGGTGGTGCTGGCCGTGCGTCATGGATTGCTGAGTCGTAAATCTGCCTTAGAGAGGTATGGCCTCTCGGACGAAGAGCTCGATAGCTGGGATTCCGCACTTAACTCTTATGGATCAAGGGCTTTGAAGGCGACACAGATACAAAATTATAGACAACCTAGAGAGGATAATGAAAGATTGGGTTAATTGGTAACGTGCAGTTAACCCTTTTTAGGCAGTCTGTACGCAAGATGGTTCAAGAGTTTTGGGAATCTTATAAATGCGTATTTTGCTGATTGAGGATGATCCGGCGACAACCAAGAGCATCGAGTTGATGCTGGGTCATGCTAACCTGAATGTGTATTCGACTGCCTTTGGTGAAGAAGGGATCGAGCTGGCCAAGCTTTATGACTACGATTTGATCCTCTTGGATCTGTCGTTGCCGGACATGAGCGGTCATGAAGTGTTGCGCCAGGTCCGTTTGGCGCGGGTTGAAACGCCCGCGCTGATCCTGTCGGGGGCAGATGACACCGAGAGCAAGCTCAAGGGGTTCGGGTTTGGCGCTGACGATTACCTGACCAAGCCGTTCCACCGTGACGAATTGGTCGCCCGCATTCACGCGATCATTCGCCGGTCCAAGGGGCATTCGCAGTCTATGATCCGCACAGGCCGCATTTGTGTGAACCTTGATGCCAAGACAGTGGATATCGAAGGCGATCCCGTACACCTGACCGGCAAGGAATATCAGATGCTGGAACTCCTGAGCCTGCGCAAAGGGACCACGCTGACCAAAGAGATGTTTCTGAACCATCTTTACGGCGGGATGGATGAACCGGAACTCAAGATCATCGACGTTTTTATCTGCAAGCTTCGGAAAAAGCTGGCAAAAGCGACTGGCGGTGAAACTCATATCGAAACCGTTTGGGGGCGCGGCTACGTGATGCGCGATCCTTCGGATGCAGCAGGCGCGACCAACAAACAGATCGCTGTCGGCGGCTGAGGCGACTGGACGACCGGCACGCACCGTCCTAAACCATCAGGCACACGGAATAGCGTTTGGGGTGCCTCATGAGCCAGGATTTTCACGACACGCCGGTCGAGGCATTGGACGAAACCGGAGCGCGTGCAGAGCTGGGGCGTCTGGCTGGCCTGTTGGGCGCGGCTAATGCGGCCTATCACCAAAAAGATGCGCCCGAGATTTCGGACGCTGAATACGATGCGCTGAAGGCGCGCAATGCGGCAATCGAGTCGCGATTCCCCGAACTGAAGCGCGAAGACAGCCCGTCAGAGCAAGTCGGTGCTGCGCCCGTCGAGGGCTTTGGCAAAATTCAGCACCGCGTGCGGATGATGTCGCTGTCGAATGCGTTCGATGATGAGGATGTCACGGATTTTGTGGATGGCATCGCGCGCTACCTTGGCATGTCTGCGGGTGATCTGGCCTTTACAGCAGAGCCAAAGATTGACGGCCTTTCCCTGAGCTTGCGCTATGAAAAGGGCAAATTGATCTACGCCGCAACGCGCGGCGATGGGGCCGAGGGCGAAGATGTCACGGCGAATGCCCGCACCATCAAAGACATCCCGCAAACACTGACGGACGTGCCCGATGTTCTGGAGGTCCGCGGCGAAGTCTACATGTCGCACGAGGATTTCGAGGCCCTCAATACCCGCCATCAAGAACGCGGTGGCAAAGTTTTCGCCAACCCGCGCAACGCTGCTGCAGGCTCCCTGCGTCAGCTTGATGCTAAAATTACCGAAGCGCGCCCGCTGCGGTTCTTTGCCTATGCGTGGGGCGAACTGTCGGCGCCCTTGGCCGACACCCAGATGGGAGCGATTGAGCGGCTGGCACATCTTGGATTTCAGACCAATCCGCTGACCGCGATTTGCAACGGGCCGGACGATATGATCGCCCATTACGGTATGATTGAACAGAAGCGGGCAACCTTGGGCTATGACATCGACGGCGTGGTCTACAAGGTGAACACCCTTGGCTTGCAAGAGCGTCTGGGCTTCCGCAGCACAACGCCGCGTTGGGCCATCGCCCATAAATTCCCCGCTGAACTGGCGTGGACGCGGCTCGAGGCGATTGACATTCAGGTTGGCCGCACGGGCGCGCTAAGCCCCGTAGCGCGTTTGACCCCTGTGACGGTTGGCGGTGTGGTTGTGTCCAATGCAACGCTGCACAACGAGGACTACATCGAAGGCCGCGACAACGCGGGCAACCCGATCCGCGAAGGGCGTGACATTCGCGTGGGCGATTGGGTGCAGGTGTATCGCGCGGGTGACGTGATCCCCAAGATTGCGGATGTGGACTTGAATAAGCGCCCCGAAGGCTCTGAAAAATATGAATTTCCGACGGTGTGCCCAGAGTGCGGATCAGAGGCGATCCGCGAAGAAGGCGACAGTGTGCGCCGGTGCTCTGGCGGAATGATCTGCCCCGCGCAGGCGGTCGAGAAGTTGAAGCATCTTGTCAGCCGCGCAGCATTTGACATCGATGGCATGGGCGCCAAGCAGGTCGAGCAGTTCTACAAAGACGAGTGGATCAAAGAACCCGCCGACATCTTTAAACTGCGCGAGCGGTACGGCAGCGGTATGCAGCAACTGAAGAACCGCGAAGGTTGGGGTGCTAAAAGCGCGAAGAAACTCTTTGATGCCATTGATGAAAGACGGCAAATCGGTCTGGATCGTGTACTGTTCGGGCTTGGCATTCGCCATGTCGGCGAACAGGTCAGCCGGGTGCTCGCCCGCCACTATGGCAGCTGGGATGCGCTGACCACAGCGCTCGACGCCGCCCACGATGAAAGCAGCGAGGCGTGGGCCGACTTGTTGTCCGTGGATGGCGTGGGCACGGTACTGGCGCGGTCGATCGTGACCGCCTTTGCCCAAGAGGCCGAGCGCGCCAGCATTGATCGTTTGATCGCAGAGCTCGAGGTCCAAGATGTGGCCGCGCCGTCCACCGATGGCAGCCCTGTCGCCGGTAAAACCGTGGTCTTTACGGGGACCCTCGAAAAGATGACACGGGCCGAGGCTAAAGCCCGCGCCGAGGCGCTGGGGGCCAAGGTGTCTGGCTCGGTCAGTGCCAAGACGGACATTCTGGTCGCCGGTCCCGGTGCGGGCTCCAAGGCGAAAAAGGCCGCAGAGCTGGGGATCGAGACCTTGGACGAGGACGGCTGGCTCGAACTGATCGGGCAGGCCTGATCCATGAGCCGTCCCGAAATTCTGTTCCCGCTGTTTGGGGGGCTGGAAACCCTAAACGGGATCGGCCCAAAGACCGCCGAAGCGATGGAAAACCTGCGGATCACCCGTCCGCGGGACCTGCTTTTCCACTTGCCCTATAGCGGGATCAGCCGTGCACGGCGCGAGACGGTCCAAGGGGCAACAACGGGCGAAGTTGTCACCGTCGCGGCGCGCGTCTTGCGCCATACGCCGCCAACGGGCCGTGGCCGCCCGTACCGCGTGATGGTCGAGGATGCGCAGGTCAGTTTTCCCTTGGTGTTTTTCCACGCGCGGGACCGCTACTTGCAGCAAATTCTGCCAGAGGGCGAAGAGCGGATCATCTCGGGCAAGGTTGAATTTTTCGATGGCATCCCCCAGATCGCGCACCCAGATCATGTGGTTCCGATGGAAGAAGAGGCGTCAATCCCGCCCTTTGAACCGACCTATGCGCTGACCTCTGGCGTGACGGCCAAACAGGTGATCAAGGGCGTGGCCAGCGCGCTGGACATGGCGCCGGATCTGCCTGAATGGATCGACCCGTCCTTGATGAAGCAAAAGGGCTGGCCCACGTGGCGCGAGGCTTTGACCGCCGCCCATACCCCCGGAAACGGGGGGGATTTGGCAGCCGAGGCGCCAGCGCGCACCCGTCTCGCTTATGATGAATTCTTTGCGCACCAGCTGACCTTGGGGCTGGCCCGCGCGTCGCGCCGCGAAAAGCCCGGTTTGCCATCGGTTGCCTCGGGTCGGCTGCAACGGCGGGTGCTGGCGGCGCTGCCATATCGCCCCACGGGCGCGCAAGAGCGGGCCATTCGCGAAATCAGTGATGATCTGGCGCGGCCCGTGCGGATGAACCGGCTGCTGCAGGGCGACGTGGGTGCCGGGAAAACCTTGGTCGCGCTGATGTCACTGCTGGTCGCGGTCGAGGCAGGCGGGCAGGGCGTGATGATGGCCCCGACCGAGATCCTCGCGCGTCAGCACATGGAGGGACTGCAGCCCTTGGCCGAAAGCGCAGGCGTGGTGATCGAGCTCCTCACGGGGCGCGACAAGGGCAAAGAGCGCAAGGCCAAGCTGGAGGCGTTGGCCAAGGGAAATATCCACATTTTGGTCGGCACGCATGCGGTCTTTCAAAAGGATGTCGAATTCCACGATTTGCGCCTTGCGGTGATCGACGAACAGCATCGATTTGGCGTTTCGCAGCGGCTGGAGCTGGGGCGCAAGGGGCGCGCGGTCGATGTACTGGTCATGACCGCGACACCGATCCCGCGCAGCCTTGCGCTGACCCAATTCGGGGATATGGATGTCTCGATCCTCGACGAAAAGCCGCCCGGACGCACACCAGTGAAAACCGCGCTCATCTCGAACGAGCGCATGGACGAAGTGACAGAGCATCTGCGCCACGCGATTGCGCAGGGGCGTCAGGCCTATTGGGTCTGTCCGCTGGTCGAAGAGAGCGAGGTGTCTGACCTGACCTCTGCCCAAGAGCGGTTCGAACGCCTGCGCGCAGCACTCGGAGAAGGCGTGGTCGATCTGGTCCACGGCCAGATGCCCCCCGATCAAAAAGACACCGCGATGGCGCGGTTCCAGTCGGGCGAGACCAAGGTGCTGGTCGCGACCACAGTGATCGAGGTGGGGGTCAATGTGCCCAATGCCTCGATCATGGTCATCGAACGGGCCGAGATTTTCGGCCTTGCGCAGCTTCACCAGTTGCGCGGACGGGTGGGGCGCGGCGCGGCGGCTTCGACGTGCCTGCTTATGTACCAACCCCCGTTGTCCGAGACCGGCCAGCGCCGCCTGACCACGTTGCGCGATACCGAGGACGGTTTTCGCATCAGTGAGGTAGATCTGCAAATGCGCGGGGCAGGTGACCTGATCGGGACCGCGCAATCAGGCCTGCCACGATTCCGGATCGCCGATATGGAGCGACAGGCGGACTTGATGGCGACGGCCCAAACCGACGCTCGCGCGCTGCTGACGACGGACCCGCACCTGACATCCGAGCGTGGTAAGTCTGCTAGAACGCTTCTTTGGCTCATGGAGCAGGATCAAGCGATCCGTTTGATTTCAGTGGGTTAAGCGCTTCTCGCACCCGGTGTTCTAAAATGTTCGCGTTTGTTCTCAAAAAGTTCTTTACCGAATCGTTAAGCTATGAGAACAAAGAGGCAACAGGAACATTGAGCGAACGGAGCGTACATAATGGCCCGCCAGATCAAACTGACCCTCGCGCGTAACGCAGACACTTTCATTCCCGATATGATCGGTGCGGCCTCGTTGATGGTCATGCTGGTCGGGGCGCTTCACTTGCCGATGTTCTTCTGACTGCCCATCCCGCGGTTCTCTGCCGACCGGACTTGCCGCCATGTCCCAATTTGCGGCCTGACTGCCCGTCTTGTTCTGCCAGCGCCTACTGGTTGAACCTCAGTCCGGTATGAACCGTCCTCTCCGCCGCCATCCTTGCTAGGATGCGCGGCGGTTTTTTTATGCGCACGTAGGCCAAGGCGCGCATGCTTTCACTTTGGAAAAAATACTCTCGGGGGTGAATTAGTGCGCAAGCACCAAGAGGGGGCAGACAGCCCCCTTTTTCCTCCTCCACCGATTGTCCAAACAGTTAGACGGTCTGCGCCGCCTCTGCCTCAGCCACCGCTTCACTCAGCGCGTCCAAGGTCAGCATAATGGACGCATGGCGGTTTTTGTATTCCCGCGCAGGCAGCAGCGCCTCAAGCCCATCAAACGGTGCCGAGGGCGCATCGGCGCCATCGCGCAGCATCGCCTTCAACTCGTCACGGGCTTTGTTGATCTCAGCGCTCGTCCGGCCAATCGCGGCAGACCCGACAACACTGGCCGACGCTTGCCCCAAGGCGCAGGCTTTGACGTCTGCGGCGTAGCGGCTGACTTTACCGTCCTCGACATCCACATCCACGGTGACGGTGGACCCGCAGAGCGGCGAGCGTTTCTTGACGCTGGCCTGAGGCGCTTCGAGCCGGCCTGTATGGGGAATCTCGGCTGCCAGCGCGAGAATACGCTGGGAATAGAGCTTCATCAGGTCGTTCTCGTTCGACATGCGTCCTCCGAGGCTTTCTCTTGGGGTTAGTTCCGCATAGATAGGCCTTGCACGACCGAAGCAAAAGGATTTTCCACATGACCTCCGCGGCATTTGATCCGGCAAGTTTGAAATACGACGACAAGGGGTTGATCCCCGCCATCGCACAGGATGCCGAGACCCATGAGGTTCTGATGATGGCGTGGATGAATGCGGAGTCGGTGGCCAAGACACTGGAGACCGGCAAAGTGACCTACTGGTCGCGGTCCCGTCAGGCGTTCTGGGTCAAGGGCGAGACCAGTGGGCATCTGCAGACGTTGGTCGATTTCCGGTATGACTGCGATCAGGACTGCATTCTGGTAATGGTGCGTCAGGAAGGGCCGGCGTGTCACACTAATCGTCGCAGCTGTTTCTACAGAGCGGTGCGTGGGGGCGAGACTGTCGAGCTGATGGAACCGATGGTTTAAGGGGGCGCTGCCCCCTCTGGTGCGGCGGCGCCGCACCTTCACCCCCGGAGTATTTTTACAAAGGTGAAAGCAGAGGCGTGCCGATGAGGTCGGCGACGTCTTTGGGTGTTTTGCCTTCGGCGCGGTAGAGGGCGATGGCACGGGCGTCATCGCGTTTGGCAAGGCGTTTGCCTTGGTCGTCGCGGATCAGGTCGTGGTGGTGGTAGGCCGGGACGGTTTTGTTCAAGAGGGCCTGTAGGATCACGTGGATCTGGGTGGCCTCAAACAGGTCAGCGCCCCGAGTGATGTGGGTGATGCCTTGGTCCGAGTCGTCGATGACGACTGACAGATGATAGGACGTGCCCATGTCGCGGCGGGCGAGGACAATGTCGCCGAGGGTTTGATGGGCTTTGCTCGGATCAACGATGTGGGTGCCCGTGTGGACGGGGCCGATTTCGGTGAAGGTCAGAGTTTCGGTGCCGATGGTCGCGACGGCCTTGGCCATGTCGAGGCGAAGGGTTTCGCCATCGGGCATCTGATCCGGTTTTGGTTTGGTGCGGCAGGTGCCTGGATAGATCAGGCCGTCGGGGCCGTGGGTGGGAACGCCCTCTTGGGGGGCGGACATCGCGGCCTCAATGTCTCGGCGCTTGCAGGTGCAGGGATAGAGCAGGTCCATGTCCCACAGGGTTTGCAGGGCGGCGCGGTAGGCGGGCATGCGGTCTGACTGGCGCAAGACGGGCGTGGGCCATGTGAGGCCGAGCCATGTCAGGTCCTCGTAAATTTGCGCTTCCCATTCGGGGCGGGCGCGGGATTGGTCGATGTCTTCGATCCGCAGCAGGAATTCGCCGCCCATCGATCTAGCGAGATGCGCCGCCGTCAGGGCCGAAAAGGCGTGCCCCAGATGCAGGGGCCCTGTGGGCGACGGCGCAAATCGTGTTCGCATTAGCTTTGGCTGGTAAGCCATTGTTGCCACATCTCTTTGGCGCGGTCGGTGTAGCCTTTGTACCGGACTTTGCGGCCCTTGCGGCCACCGCGCACGTCTTCCAGAGGCTGGAAGAGGCCAAAGTTCACGTTCATTGGCTGGAAGGTTTTCGCATCCGCGCCGCCGGTGATGTGGTTCACGAGGCTACCCATCGCGGTTTCCAGCGGGACTTCGGGGATGTCATGACCGAGGATCTCGGCGGCGGCGAAACGGCCGGCCAGCAGGCCCATGGCTGCGGATTCAACGTAGCCTTCGACGCCAGTGATCTGGCCTGCGAAGCGGACGTTCGGGCGCGACTTCATCCGCAGGCGGCTGTCCAGCAGCGTGGGCGAGTTGATAAAGGTGTTCCGGTGGATACCGCCAAGGCGGGCAAAGCTGGCGTTCTCCAAACCGGGGATCATGCGGAAGACCTCGGTCTGCGCGCCGTATTTCATCTTGGTCTGGAAGCCGACGATGTTAAAGAGCGTGCCCAACGCATTGTCGCGGCGCAGCTGGACAACGGCGTAGGCTTTTTCCTCGGGCTTGTGCGGGTTGGTCAAGCCGACGGGCTTCATCGGGCCGTGGCGCAGGGTCTCGCGGCCGCGTTCTGCCATCACCTCGATCGGCAGGCAGCCGTCGAAGTAACCTGCGGTCTCGCCCTCGTGAAATTCGGTTTTGTCGGCGGCCAGAAGGGCGTCGATAAAGGCCTCGTACTGCTCTTTGTTCATAGGGCAGTTGAGGTAGGCGGTGCGCTCTTCTTCGGTCTCGCCTTTGTCATAGCGGGACTGCATCCACGCTTGGGACATATCAATGCTGTCCGCGTAGACGATGGGCGCGATCGCATCGAAGAAGGCCAGATGGTCCTGCGCAGTCGCGTCCTGAATAGATTTCCCAAGCGCGGTGCTGGTCAGGGGCCCGGTCGCGATGATCCAATTTCCCTCGGTCGGGAGGTCCGTGATCTCTTCTTCGGAGACGCTGACATTGGGCAGGGCGCGCAGGGTTTGCGTGACCGTCTCGGCAAAGGGATCGCGGTCCACGGCCAGTGCGCCACCTGCAGGAATGCGGTGCTTGTCGGCGGTGGTCATGATGATCCCGTTCGCCGCGCGCATTTCCCAATGCAGCAGGCCCACGGCGTTCTGTTCGTCATCGTCTGAACGGAAGGAGTTCGAGCACACCATCTCGGCCAGATTGCCGGTCTGGTGGGCAAAGGTTTCGACCTTGGGGCGCATCTCGTGGATGACCACGTCAACGCCCATGTTCGCGGCCTGCCAGGCGGCCTCGGAGCCGGCCATTCCGCCGCCGATGATATGCAATGTCTTGTCCATGACGCGCGATCTAGGGCTTTCGCGCGCATTTGGAAAGGGGAAAGGCGGATCGGAAAATGCCCGAACGTAACTTCTGGCAGGGCTTGCTGTTTGGGTTTCGCGCGCCATTGTGGGATGCGCAAGACGGGAGGGGCATATGGAACTGAAGATGGATGTGGCCGAGTTGGAGGCCTTTCTGGCGCGAGACTTTCCGCAGGTGGGCGACATGTTCACCATTCTGGAGGTCGGCGCGGGCACTCTAAAGGTGCGCTTGAACGTCAAAGAAGAGCATCTGCGGCCCGGTGGCACGGTGTCTGGACCCACCATGTTCGCGCTGGCGGATGTGGGTATCTATCTAGCGGTTCTGGCGGTGATCGGGCCGGTCGGCCTGGCGGTGACGACCAACTGCTCGATCGATTTCATGCGCAAACCGGTAGCGGGTGTCGATCTGGTGGCGGAATGCCGCATTTTGAAGCTGGGGCGCGTGTTGGCGGTGGGCGACGTTCTGATCTATTCCGAAGGAGATGCACGGCCCGTGGCACGGGCGAGCATGACCTATTCCATCCCGCCGAGTGGCTGAACATTGGATTTTGAGTATTTGGCGCAAAAGAAGCCCGAGGATGGCGTGAAAATGTGGGGTATTTTAATACCTATTTTGTAAGTCTTTGTTTTGTCGTGGTTTTGGTCGACTAAGGGCGCTTGACTGGGGTTCGAAGGGCTGTATAAGACGCCAATCCGAATTCGGGTGAGGCTGCGGCCACACTCGGCTCGACCTTAATTGAATGAAACCCAGGATATCCTGACCATGAAAACCTTCTCTGCAAAGCCTGCAGACATCGAGAAGAAATGGATCCTGATCGACGCTGAAGGCGTCGTTCTGGGCCGTCTTGCGTCGATCGTCGCAACGCGTCTGCGCGGCAAGCACAAGCCGTCCTTCACGCCTCACATGGATTGCGGTGACAACGTCATCATCATCAATGCTGAGAAAATCCAGATGACCGGCAAGAAGCGCGAAGAGCGTTTCTACTGGCACACTGGCCACCCCGGCGGCATCAAGTCGCGCACCAAGCAGGAAATCCTGGACGGCGCGCACCCCGAGCGTGTGGTTCAGAAAGCTGTTCAGCGTATGCTGCCCGGCAACCGTCTGTCGCGCCAGCTGATGACCAACCTGCGCGTTTACGCGGGTACTGAACACCCCCACGAAGCTCAGGCACCTGAAGTCGTTGACGTCAAAGTGCTGAACTCCAAGAACACGAGGACTGCGAAATAATGGCCGATCAAGTCAACTCGCTCGAAGAACTCGGCGCCGTTGCAGGTGACGTCGCAGCAATCGAGATCGACGCACCCCGTGAGCCCGTCCGTGACGATCTGGGTCGTTCCTACGCCACCGGCAAGCGTAAAGACGCTGTTGCCCGTGTTTGGATCAAGCCCGGTTCCGGTAAGGTTACCGTCAACGGTCGCGAACTGAACGTATACTTCGCTCGTCCCGTTCTGCAGATGATCCTGCGCCAGCCTTTCGAGGTTGCCGGCGTTGAAGATCAGTTTGACGTTTACGCCACCGTCAAAGGCGGCGGTCTGTCGGGTCAAGCTGGTGCGGTCAAGCACGGCATCTCCAAAGCTCTGCAGCTGTACGATCCCTCGCTGCGTGGCGCTCTGAAAGCCGCTGGCTTCCTGACCCGCGACAGCCGCGTTGTTGAACGTAAGAAGTTCGGCCGTCGTAAGGCACGTCGTAGCTTCCAGTTCTCGAAGCGCTAATTTCCGCTCTTCGGACGACACAAGATTTTGGCAAGCGCATGTGGAAACATGCGCTTGTTGTCGTTTTGAGGCGGCTTCGATACCGGATCGTTGGTGGCCTCGACGAGCGCGGTGGCGACACATGCCACTGAGAAGCGCGCGGAGGCGCAGGAAGCGTTTCTTGTATGCATTTCTGGCTGACCGCCGGGGTGTTTGAGCAGGCTGAGAGGCGTCTATTCCGTGCTTGCAAGTCCGTTGAGGCAGCAGGCGCGTGCCGTGCTGCGCGCGGTCATACCGCCGCTGTGAGGCGGCGTTGAATCAGCCTGCGCACGGGGCGGTTGGACCCACTAAGATCAATCCGAGATTTCTATGAAGATGGGGAAGAGCGACCACATTCTGCAGCGCTCGAGGGCTTTGCAATTATAGGCTCGCACTAACATGTAAGCGCAAATTGCATTGCAATTATGGCAATCGGGTATCCCCGCGCCAACTCTCATATCGCAATAAAAAAGGTGCTCTCTGGCAGACGAGAGCACCTTGATAGCATCTGCATTCTGGGCCAAATGCGCCCTGCAGGACTGGCCGTGCGCCGTTAGTGGGCAGTGGCCAGACGGTAAAGACCGGTCTTGCGCTGGGGGGCGTGTTCGATAAAGCCCTGATCCAGAAGGCGCTTGAGCGTACGGTGGTAAGTCGCATGCTTCATGGCGCGTACGGTATTGTGCGACCGGATGGATTCCGAATGCACATCGCACTCGGCCTTGGACTCGGCGAGCATGTGAAAGGCGTAGAGAATGTCCTTCTCGTTTTGGGACATATCATCCAAACCCATGTCTTGCTCGAGTTGGTAAAGAAGTTCGCGCATCGCTGCGAGCTGCTTGTATCCACTATGCATCAGAATACCCTTAGACTTAAAACACGAAAGAAATGGCGTGTTTTCAATCTAGGAGAAGCTTTTGCCTTCTGTCCAGCCACATTCTCGCCACATTGCGACCACACTTGCCCAGATTGGGCCCATTTTTGACACAATATGTAAGTTGAGATTACTTGATGGATCCGTAGCCAAAACGGCTGTGGCGAGTAATTGTTGCGGTTTGAATCTGCTTAACCCTGCTGAAAAGGTCATTTTTCGCGGGTTGTCCTAGCATATGACACAATCATCCTAAGGTTGTTCCCGAGCTTTTCTAGAACAGCCAAGAATGGTTAAAATATCGTAAACGGAATTCCGGTTAGTCCCGTTATCAGATCGATTTCGCGAAAAAAATTTTCTGAAATGCTATCTTTTTGGCCTTCTTTGCAAGGAAAAGCCGGACTCAGTCGTTTCCGATGAGTCCAAGGCCACGCAAATAGATACCGATTCCCGCCTCGAGCAGATCTTCGGGAGAATAGGGCGAGCGTGTGCCGGGGGTGCCACGGGCGAACAATTCGACGACGCCGTGGCTCATGGCCCAGATATGTGCCGAGAACATGCTGGCTGGCGGACGGCGATCCGCAGGGATGCGTTCGCTCAGGGCGGTGGCGGCCTGCTCGAGGATACGCTTGGCTTTGGATGCTGCGTCTGCAAGCTCTGGCGAGCGATTAACCGAGATGCCAGATTCAAACATGGCCACATAGTGACCGGGGTATTTTTGGGCAAAGGCAAGATAGGCGCGGCCTGTGGCCTCGAACGCGGCGAGCGCGCTGGGTTGGCCGTCGTTATAAGCAAAGGCCATGACATCCGAGAAGATGATGTAGCCTTGGCGTGCGGCCTCTGCGATCAGGTCTTCGCGCCCTTGGAAATGGCGGTAGACAGCCGCAGGGGTTACACCAGCGAGCTTTGCTGCCTCGGAAAGCGTAAACCCCGTGGGGCCTTTGTCGCGCACCAATTCGAGCGCGGCATCGACCAAAGCCTGCCGCAGGTTGCCGTGATGGTATCCGCGTTTAGACATGGAGCAGGTCCGGTCCACCGACAATGTTCGGATCAGGGGATGCGACCACGTCATGGTCTTTGCGGTCGTATTCCAATCCTGACAGAAGCAGGCGGATCACTTCGATACGGGCGCGGCGCTTGTCATCGCTGCGCACCACATTCCAAGGGCTCAGTTTGGCATGGCTGCGCAGCAGTGTCTCTTGGATCGCCTCGGAATAAGCATCCCAGCGTTTCAAACCTTCGACGTCGATCCAGCTAAGCTTCCACTGCTTCAGGGGGTCCTGTTCGCGGTCAAGGAAGCGGCGAAGCTGCTCGGCGCGCCCGACGTTCAGCCAGACCTTGATGACGTGGACACCTTCGTCGACCAACATTTCCTCAAACGGCAGCACCTGACGGAAGAAATGCTCGCGCTGCACCTCGTCGCAAAAGCCAAAGACCTTTTCCACCACGCCGCGGTTGTACCAACTGCGGTCGAACAGAACGATTTCTCCGCCCGAGGGCAGTTGTTCAATATAGCGCTGAAAGTACCACTGGGTCGCCTCGGTCTCGGACGGTTTTGACAGAGCGACCACGCGGCAGCCGCGCGGGTTCAGGTTTTCGCGGATGCGCTTGATGGTGCCACCCTTGCCAGCCGCATCGCGCCCTTCGAAGACAATGGCGATCCGGGCGCCTGTGTCCTTGACCCAGTGCTGCAACTTGACCAGTTCGACCTGCAGGGCGTGGAGCGTGTCCTCGTAGGTGCTTTTGTCGAGTCGGCTGTCATAGGGGTAGGCGCCAAGGATGTCCTTCTTGCCCGCGTCTTCGATCATGGCGCGCAGATCGGCTGCAGCCTCGGATTCATAGAATTCGGTAATCGCACCGTCGAAGGGCAAGTTCATAGGGGCACCTCTTTTTCCACCTTTATGGGCGGTTAGCGCGTTGGGCGCAATCCGGCGCGGGTTGCGGCGCGGTCAATCGCGGCTTCGACGTCATCTTGGGCGACGTGGTGGGGCATGTGACCGATACCGGGCAAGAGCACCAGATTGGCGTTCGGGATCTGACTGGAGAGCGGGATCGCGTGGATCGTGGGCGGGACAGTGTCGTCTGCCTCGCCATGCAGGATTTCCACGGGCATGGGGAGATCGGGATAGAGCGGGACCATCTGAGCCAGTTGCGGCTTCAGGCTACTGACCTGACGGGCATTGGCGCGCAGACTGTCGCGGCGCAGGGCCAGATCAGCGCCAAGGTATTCTGCATAGCCCGCAGGCGCGGATTGGGGCGCGAACACGCCGTCCACCATAGAATTCAGAGTTTTGGTGCTAAGAAGCGCCGAGACCAGAGGCACCGCGATCCGCCCACCAAGGCTGCTGTTCGGGACGGAATAGCTAACGCCAAGGCCACCGGGCCAGGGGTTCGACGCGCCCGACAGGACGACCAATGCGGCTGTGTCCTGTGGCCGTTCCAGCGCCCAAGCCAGCGCGACGGCACCGCCAAAGCTGTGACCGAGGACAACAGGATCGGTGACACCCAACTGGTCAGCCGCCAGTTGCAGCATCCGCGCCTGTTCGCGGACGGGCTCGGACCCATTGTTGCCGGGGGTGTCGTAGCTGGGATCGGCGCGGTCGGTGTAACCCATGCCGGGGCGGTCAAACGCGATCACACGGTAGCGGTCAGTCAGACGATCCACGAGGCTAAAGGTGAAATCCCGCAGGTTGCCGCTGGCGCCGTGGATCAGGACCAGATCGGGGCCGGTCCCCTCGACAAAGGCGTGGACGCGGCGGCCATCTGCCAGTTCGACAAACTCGCCGATCGGGGGCGTATTCGCTTCGGCCACAGCTTCGCGTTCGGTCGCGCGGCGATCAATCACCGCGCAGCCGGTGGCTGCCGTCAGTCCGGCAAGGGCAATAACCTTAAAGGCCAATTTTCTCCAGCTCATATGGGGTCGTCTGATAAATTTCGTTTATCCAGTTCCCATATAGAAGGTGCGCGTGACTTCTCCAGCGATTGAGCGGTTTTTTCGACGGATCGTCATCGGGATAGTAGTTTTCCGGCACATTGATCGGCTTGCCCGCTTCGACGTCGCGGTCGTATTCCTCTTTCAACGTGTTGTCGTCGTATTCAAAGTGGTTGAACACGTAGAGCGCACGGTGGGCCGCATCCTCGACAAGACAGGGGCCGGATTTGTCGCTAGAGATCAGCGTTTTCAGCCCATCATGTTTGTCCAGATCGTCTTGGTGGATTTCCGTCCAGCGGCTGACCGGCACCAGCACATCATCCGAGAACCCGCGCAAGTAGGGCGAGGCGGGCGCCAGATTGCGATGACGGAAGCAGCCAAAGGATTTCGCGTCCAACAGATGCTTGGGCACGCCATGGAAGTAATTGATCATCGCCATGCCGCCCCAGCACACGCCAAAGGTCGAGTGCACGTGGCCTTGGGTCCAGTCGAAAACCTCGCAAAGCTCTTGCCAGTAGGTGACGTCCTGAAACTCCAGATGCTCGATCGGGGCACCGGTGATGATCAGGCCATCAAATTTCTCGCCGCTGGCCTTCACCTCTTCGAAGGGGCGGTAGAAGCTTTCCATATGCTCGGCGGCGGTGTTCTTGGTCTGATGCTCGCTCATGCGGATGAGCGTGAATTCGATCTGCAGAGGGGTCGCGCCGATCAGTCGGGCGAACTGGTTCTCTGTCTGGATCTTCTTTGGCATCAGGTTCAGAAGCGCGATCTTGATCGGGCGGATGTCCTGACGGGCTGCCTGATCGTCTGCCATGACCATAACACCCTCTTTGGAGAGGACATCATAGGCGGGCAGGTCGGAGGGCAGCTTGATAGGCATTGGAGGATTTCCGCTTTATTGGATAGGCATCCTAGATAGTCTTAAGTAACGGCAGACTCAAGCCTGCCGTTGAATCGCTTTTGCAATCAGAGCATCGAAATCTGCAGGGGTTCTGACCTGCATGACTTCCTCGGCTTTGATGGTGACGCCCCATTTGGCCATCGCCGCATAGCGCGGCTGTCGGTGCGCCAGCGCCTGCGCATACGTCCAGCGGACAAAGGCGTCGGGGTTCATCTGCTCCTGCGTCTGGCCGTTCGTTTCCAGATATTCGGTCCATTTCGCAGTTAGGAACTCGGGCATGTAGTACATCGGCTTTGGCGCGCGGTCGAAGCGGCGGCAGAGCTCTGCGGTGTGGGCGTCGCTGCCTTCGATCCAGATCAGCAGAGTCTCTTCGGACAGGGCCTTCATCACCGGATCGTCGGGATCGTTGGGATCGACCACCTCGCAAATAGAGCCACCGCTGTCACAAATGAAGTTGTCGTAGCCGTAGAGCCCTTTGGCCCGCTCGCAGAAATACGGCGTGTCTAGCAGGGCCGCGATCTCGGCGGTGCGGTGCTGGTCCTGACGGCGGCGATATTCGGCAAAGGGCAGGCCGCCTTGGTCCGAGTTGCCCGGTTTGCCCAAGTAGGTGGACAGCGGCGCCAGATTTTCAAAGGTGATGTTCGAGCCGATAAAGATGGAGTCCGACATCAGAAGTTCGCGCAGGGTCGGGTGCTGCATCGCCAGACGTTTGTATTCGTCGGTGATGTATTCGCCCATGTACCGCGTGCCGATCCGGTAATCGATCGAGTAGTGAAACCAGCCCGCATCGTGCCGCAGCATATTGGCCAGAAAGGTTTTTCCCAAACCGGACATTCCGAACAGGGTGATGCGTTTGGAGGCGGCGGTCAGCCAGCTGTCGGCGGTGGGATATAACATGGAAAAGGCTCGGTCTAAGGGCGTTTATGCTGTGTTATCGCCCCCTTAGGGTGCGGTCAAATGCACCGTGGCGATCCAGCAAAAAGAAACGCCCCGCACGGGGTGTGCAGGGCGCTCTGTCTGATCTGGTGGGCAGATCAGAAGGTGTAGGACAGCTTGATGCCTGCGCCGAAGACGGTGTTCCCGTCAAAGGTCGCACGGGTCGCGTTGCGGGCGTAGCCTTTGGCATCGCCGACCTGACGCCAGCTTGCGCCGCCCGACAGCTCGAAGCCATTGTCAAAGGTGTATGCGCCGCCAAGGGTCACAGACGTGTATCCGTTGGTTGGGGCCAAGGGTGACACCTCGTCATCTCCGCCTGCCTCGTACGAGATCGCGGCCAGTGCCGAGAAGTTCGGCGAGAAGCGACGGCCAACACCCAGAGTATAGGTGTACGTATCTTCTAGGCTGACCAGCTCAGACGAGAGCAGATCCGCATAAACGCCAAACACCGAATGCTCGACCCAGCGGACGGAGCCAAAGACCAGCGTGTCTTCTGCCACGCCAGATTGGAATTCGAGGTTCCAAGACTTGGGTGTCTTAACGTCCTGGCTGCCGTTTTGGGTGACTTCCGTTGTCGCCACGGTCCCGCCGCCCGGTGCGAGCACAACGTTCGCAGGCAGCGTTTCCTTGGTGTCCATCTTGTGAGTGATTTCCGAGTTGAAGCTCAGAGCGACGCGCAGCGCGATGTCAGGAATTTCATAGGCCGCGCCAACTGTGTAGCCGGTGCCTACGGTGTCCTGAAGTTCAATGTTATAGCCAGAGGCACCAGCAGCAACAGGGGTGCCAGTGGGCAGGACCTGCAGCGTGCCGCCATAAGTGGTTCCGTCCAGCGTGATATCGCCGGAGGCTTTCTGACGGCGCAGCCCGCCAAAGACGCTTGCGTTCTCGTTGACCTGATACTTCAGCAAAAAGGTCTGCGCTTCGACTTCGGCAAACGCTTTGGTGCCACCAAGTTCGGTCGTTGCAGAATTTCCGCCGTATTCGATATCAGCACCGAACGGTTGGTCCAGAATGATGCCGAACGACAAACGGTCGTTAATGTCGATCTTGGCGCGGAATTCTTTCTGCGAGAAATCATTCGCGACATCGTCGTAATCGTAACCGGTCGTTTCACCTTCGCCACTGACGCTCGGGCGCACAGTGCCAAGACCCAGCTCGACATAGTTGCCCTTTTTGAACAGGACGGAATTGGTTTGGTTGGTGCGTTCAATGCCGCCTGCAGCCACCGTGGTGCCCAGAACAGCAAGCATTGCACTACTTACTAGTGTCTTATTCATGGATCCTCATCCCTGTTTCCTTCTCCCCAAGGTAATCCGAGCCTACGGGTCCCCTTGGCGAGCGGTCAATCTTTGCCCTTACGTTAACGTGATCACTGTGGCCGTAACGTAACTTCGTCAGCTTTTCCGCGTCTCTATTCGGATGTTTGCATAGTTTGCGGTAATAATGATTAGAGCACCTAACGCAACGTAAACATCAAGGACTTCGGAATACATCAATGCTCCTATTGCAGCAATAAGGGGTAGCCGAAGGAAATCTATGGGCATCACAATGGATGCTGGCGCGAGGGAAAGCGCGGTGGTCAGGCAGAAATGCGCGGTCACGCCGCAAATCGCGATGACCGTGACCAGCGGCAAGTTTGCGGCCGTCGGCAGGGCGATATCCAAATCGATCCCCGCACAAATCAGACCGAAAACGAACTGCATGCCAGTGAGCCAGAACATGATGGACGTGATTCTCTCGGTCCGAGTCAGCAAGCGGGTGGTGACCGCTGACGCTGCAAAGCCGATGGCGGCCAGCGCAGGGGTCAGCTGGGCCCAGCCAATCGCGTTCACTCCGGGGCGGGTGATGACCAGAATACCGACAAAGCCCGCGATGCCCGCAATCACTCGGTTCTTGGTGAGCCGTTCGTTCAGAATGATCGCCGACATCAGCAAGGCCCAAAGCGGCGCACTAAATTCAATCGCGAAGACCTGCGCCAAAGGAACCACCGTGATCGCAAAGAACCACAGGTTTTGCGCGGTGAAGTGGCAGAGGTTCCGGATCAGATGCAGGGGCAGGCGGTCGGTTTTAATGTCGCCGCGGGTGCCCGCAAGGCTCGCCACTGCCAAGACAATCAGGAAGCCGATCAGGCTGCGGTAGAGCATGATCTCGAACGTATCGAGGTTTGTGCTGACTTCGCGGCCGGCGATCGCCATGGCGCTAAAGGACAGGATGGCGCCGCTCATCCAGAGGCAACCGCGCAGAACCGGTGACACGTGCAAGTGCTCCTATAAGTTGGGGCAGGGTGTCCGGCATCTTTGCGCGCGGAGCGCGAAAGTAAAGTGTTGTGTGTGGGGGTTAGTGCAAGAACGCTCCGCCCAATTGTGGTGTCGCGCCAATCAGATCGGCCGCGCTCCAGACTGTGGCGCGGCCCAGATTGAACCAAAAAGCCAACGCCTCTCGAACCACGAGGCGGGCGCTCATCTCGACACCGTCGGGGCGGAGGGTGCTGCTTTTGCAGACGCCTTCAACCGGCACGCCAGCCCAAGCAAAGCTTAGCGCCGCACGCCACAGGTGATAGCCATCGCTGACGAGGAGGACGTCTTCGCTGTCCTGAATGAAAGGTGCAGAGTTGCGCGCGTTCTGAAGGGTCGAACGGGAATTATCCTCGACCGTGATGGCGCTGGCGGGGACGCCTGCAGCCTCTGCCCGTGCGGCCATCTGGATCGCGGCAGCTGTGTGCACGCGGTTTTCGCTGACCCCGCCCGTCATGTGGAGATGGGGCGCGAGCCCCCGTTCGAACAGATCGATGGCCGCGTCCGTGCGCATTGCCGTATCGGGTCCCAGTGCACCATGATCGCCAAGGCTCCCGCTGAGCACAACGATGGTGTCGTAGCGTGTGCTGCCATCCAGCGCAAAGCAATCCCGGCTGAGCAGGGCAGACCCAAGCGAAACGCCTAGCCCGATCAGAGCGCAATAGGTGAACAGGCTAAAAAGTCGTCGCAGCATAGGGTGTTCAAAATCAAGGTGACCAATATCCGGATATCTCTAACCGGAGAATGGATCAGTATTGTGACCAAATTCTTGCCAATCACGGCATGAAAAAGCCCGCCCCGAATGGCTCGGGACGGGTTCTGGATATCTAAGAGCGGGAGCGCCCCAGCGTAAAGCGATAAATGGTCGGCGCCTTACTGGTTTGCGGCCGCCGTGGTCTGGGTTCCGCCACACATTTGGACCACATCGTCGCGGATCATTCTGCTGAATTTCACCGAGCCCTGGTCGTTGAAGTGGCCGTTGTCTGCGAAATCCTCGTCCGAGAAGGCGTCGATATCGGGATAAATGAATCCCGCTCCGACGTCAGACGCCAAACTGCCAACGAACTTATTAAAGCGATCCTGCAGCTGCCACGTATCCCCGTCATAGACAAAGGGCAGCCAGCCGTAGATCCGTGTGGGATCTGTCAGGCGGGCTCGGTTCAACATCTGCGCCACGAACACCGTCTTGATGCCCCGCGACTCGTTGATGGCGGCAATGCTGCGCACGTTGCGTTCTGCCACGCGGAACAGATCGTCATCGGCGGTCACGTCCTTGCCCACGGTGCCCTGAGCCTGCGGGAACGGTAGTTCGTTGCGCATGAAGTACGCGGCCAACAGGTTTAGCGTCGGAGAGGGCGAGCCCAGACTGAAGCGGATTTTCTGCGCCCCGTATTGGGACAACAGGTGAAAGTCAGCATAGCCGTTGTCCAGCTTGTCAAAGCCATAGTCGCGGATGTCGTTCCAGCCCATGTAGTAGACAGCACAGAACGGCTCGGTCCCCGCGCGATCTTCGTAGAAGGTCGTTTGAACCACATGCTCGCTGCTGGAATAGCCCGGGACGCCGTTATTCGAGACCGAATATTCTGGGATCAGGGTGTCCAGTTGGCTGACCCATGTCGCGGCATCGCTGCTGACGCCAAGGTCATAGGTCGAAGACCCGCCGAACACAGCGACGTGTGGTTTTGCCGGATCAAATGGCAGCTCGTTATTCCGCAGATGGTTCGCATTATGCGACACGGTCGGCGCGCTGTAATTCGCCACGGGCAAAGAGGCCAGAAGCGGGTGGAACTGATACCGGTCGCCTTCTTCGACAGGGAAGGTGGTCTCCATCCTTGTGGGGACGCCAGCCATCGCCAAGGCAAGAGGAATGTACCCCACAGCCAGTTCGACAAACAGGAACATCGACAGAACGGCGGACACCATGTGCCAGCTTTTGAACGAAGCCAGCAGAGCGAGCCCTGCCAGCACCATCAGGTAGACCTGCGCGTAGAACAGAACCTGCTCTCCGATTCCGACAAGTCGGAACAGCATCATCACCAGAACAACAAAAGCGAGCATCAAAGCGATGAAGGAGCCGATGAACCCTTTGTATTGGTTCTCTTTCTCGCTCCCCCAAGTCTTCTCAATCCAGCTCATAACGCTCCTCGTAGTTCTCTTTGAGCGCGGGGTCCTGTTCATCCTTCACGAGGAAGTAGTTGCCGACCGCCAGAACGTCGAGCTCTGTTCCCATGAAGCATTTGAACGCATCGGTGGGGGTACAGATGATAGGCTCTCCGCGGACGTTGAACGATGTGTTCACCACCAAAGGGCAGCCGGTCTTGTCATAGAACTTCGAAATCACCGCGTGGTAGCGCGGGTTCGTGTCCTCGTGGACAGTCTGGATGCGGGCCGAATAGTCGACGTGGGTGATCGCCGGAACCGACGAACGGGGCACGTTCAGCTTTTCGATCCCGAAAAGCGCGTCCTCTTCTTCGGTCATCTTGCGACGCTTGCTCTCCTGAACATCGGCGACGAGCAGCATGTAAGGGCTGTCGCTGTCGTGTTCGAACCACTCGTTCACATGCTCTCGCAGAACACTGGGGGCAAAGGGGCGGAAGCTTTCGCGATACTTCACTTTCAGGTTCAGCTGCTTTTGCATAACCGGCGAGCGCGGGTCCGCGATGATGCTGCGACCGCCCAAAGCACGGGGGCCGAACTCCATTCGGCCTTGCATCCAGCCAATCGCCTTTTCGTCCGCAAGCGCGCTGGCAACGCTGTCGATCAGGCCGTCGTCGTCCATCTTGTGGAACTTGGCACCGCAGGCCAGAAGCTCGTTCTCGATCTCGGCGTCTTCGTAGACCGGACCCAGATAGGCACCTTGCATCGCATCGCGGTCGTTCGACAGCGTGCGCTCTTTGGCATAGTCCTGATACCAGACCGCCAGCGCCGCCCCAAGGGCACCGCCCGCGTCGCCTGCGGCAGGCTGAATCCAGATATTTTCAAAGATGTTTTCGCGTAGCAGAATGCCATTCGCCACACAGTTCAAAGCCACACCGCCTGCAAGGCAGAGGTTCTTTTCGCCGGTGTCCTTGGCAATGCCGCGCGCAATCTCGAGAACGATGTCTTCGGTGACTTTTTGCACCGAAGCTGCCAGATCCATTTCCCGCTGGGTCAGTTCAGTTTCCGAGGTCCGCGCAGGGCCCCCGAACAGATCGTCGAACTTCTTGTTGGTCATGGTCAGACCGGTCGCGTAGTCGAAATAGCTCATGTCCAGCTGGAAGCTGCCATCTTCGGCCACATGGATCAGATGTTCGCGGATCTTACCGGCATAGACCGGCTCGCCATAAGGAGCGAGGCCCATCACCTTGTACTCACCGGAGTTCACCTTGAAACCCGTGTAGTAGGTGAACGCCGAATAGAGCAGACCCAAAGAATGCGGGAAGTGCAGTTCCTTGAGCACTTCCAGGTCCTTGCCCTTGCCGATTGCCAGCGACGTCGTGGTCCACTCGCCCACACCATCCAGCGTCAGCACGGCTGCGCTGTCAAAGGGCGAGGGGTAGAACGCACTCGCCGCGTGGGACAGGTGATGTTCGGAGAACAGGATCCTGTCACGCCATTTGACGTCCTTGCCCAACGTTGCCTCGAGCTCTTTGGTCAGCATCGACTTCTGGAACAGTTTTTCCTTGATCCACAGGGGCATCGAGGTCCGGAAGCTTTTGAAGCCCTTGGGCGCGAAGGCCAAATAGGTCTCCAGCAGGCGTTCAAATTTCACAAAAGGCTTCTCGTAGAAGACGACTTTGTCCACGTCTGCGGCCGAAATCCCAGCTTCGGCGATGCAATACTGCACCGCCTTATGGGGGAATCCCGGATCGTGTTTCTTGCGTGTGAAACGTTCTTCCTGTGCTGCTGCGATGATCACGCCATCCTTCAGCAGGCAGGCCGCGCTATCATGGTAAAACGCGGAAATACCCAAAATGTACATTGTAAGATCAGACCGAACTTAAAACAGGGTGTAAATAAACGGTGCCACAACCGAGCCCTGCGCCAGAATAAGCAGGCCGCCGAGAATGAACATCACAGTAATAATGGGAAGAAGCCAAAGTTTCTTTTTGGCCCCTAAAAAGGAATAGAGCTCGCCGATAAATTCCATAAAACTTCCCTCACTCCAAAAGTAATACTTGTTGATTAGAATTGATTTTTGAAAGATCCCTGTGCCGCATCGTCCGCGCGCACTTTCCAGTGGGATCCGCTGGTCTGCACTTTCAGACCCAGTTCGTCTCGGCCCATCGCCCGCATGATCATGCTGATCGGGGTGAAAAGACCGAAGTAAATTACGCCGAGGACAATCGGGCTGACGATCATCCCAAGCAACAGCCCGAGCCCCATCCATGCTTTGTTTAAAGGCAGCAGGATTTCTGCTTTGACAAAAGAGATGATGAAAAATGCAATCGCCGCAATGACGGATATAATTGCAAAGGCTGTCGCATCATGAGCGAAAAACCGCCATGCGACTACGATAAATACAAACGCGAAAAACAGGCCAAACTTTTTGTTTGACGGTAAATCAGTGTCAGGCAGTTTCATTGGCTTCCCTGAGATAGTGCTTTGCAAAATTGAATCTTGCGCAGCTGCCAGTTAATTATTTCACTTTGATATAATTCGATCCAATGGATCATGTTTCAAATTCGTGCATCCAGATTATTGATCTTTTGAATTGCGGATTCAATCAGATTTAATGCCGCGGCTCATTTGCTGGGGGTCTGGAACCCCTGTAAAATAAAGTTTGCCTGCGCGATCATCTTTCAAAACGGCTACCTTTCCGGCTTGAATGAATTCTCACGGACGCGTGAACAGACTGCTGATTTTGCTTGAATAGATGGGATAGGCCGCCACTGGGTCGCGTAAGCAGACCTGCATAAGCTGTAGCAGCAGGTATCGCCAAAGACTCCGATTGTCAGAGTGCCGCAGAGCAACACGTCCTGAAAACTTTATCGGGGCGATGCTCAGAAATGCAGGATCATGCGCTGGCGAACCCCCCTCAGATCGGCGGAGTGATTCCTACGATGCGAGACACGCAAGCAGACGTCTGCCGACTCGAGGGATCAGTTTGAGCCTGCACCCCACACTGCCGTGGTGAGCACGCTGTTGTGCGCCGACGTATAAGATATTCGGGCGGACTTTTTTGTCGGTTGATTCCGGGCAGACGCCAAAGAAAAAGCCGCCCGTTTCGGGGCGGCTTTGACTTGGATTATTCCCACTCGATGGTGCCCGGAGGCTTCGAGGTGATGTCGTAGGTGCAGCGGTTGATGCCCTTGACCTCGTTGATGATCCGCGTCGCGGTTTCGCCAAGGAACTCGTGGGTGAAGGGGTAGTAATCCGCCGTCATGCCATCGACCGAAGTCACGGCGCGCAGGGCGCAGGCGTAGTCGTAAGTCCGGCCATCGCCCATAACGCCAACGGTGCGGACAGGAAGGATCGCCACGAATGCCTGCCAGATGTCATCGTACAGGCCGTGCTTGCGGATCTGGTCGATGTAGACAGCATCGGCCTTGCGCAGGATCTCCAGCTTCTCGCGGGTGATCTCGCCGGGGCAACGGATCGCAAGACCCGGCCCAGGGAAGGGGTGACGACCGATAAAGCTGGCGGGCAGACCCAGTTCGCGGCCAAGGGCGCGGACTTCGTCCTTGAACAACTCGCGCAGGGGCTCGACCAGTTTCAGGCCCATCTTCTCCGGCAGACCGCCCACGTTGTGGTGCGACTTGATGGTGACCGAAGGACCGCCCGAGAACGAGACCGACTCGATCACGTCGGGATACAGGGTACCTTGAGCCAGGAATTCGGCACCTTCGATGGTGTCGGCGTGCTTCTGGAACACGTCGATGAAGAGCTTGCCGATGGTCTTGCGCTTGACCTCGGGGTCAGACACGCCTTCGAGCGCGCCGATAAACAGGTCAGCTTCGTCCGCGTGAATCAGCTTGATGTTGTAGTTGTCGCGGAACATCGCCACGACTTCTTCTGCTTCGTTCAGACGCAGCAAGCCGTGATCCACAAACACACAAGTTAGCTGGTCGCCGATCGCTTCGTGCAGCAGGATCGCGGTGACCGAGCTGTCAACGCCGCCCGACAGACCGCAGATGACTTGCTTGTCGCCAACCTGCTCGCGGATCGCCTTGATGGCTTCTTCGCGGTAGGCGGCCATTGTCCAGTCACCGGTGAAACCCGCTTTGCGAACAAAGTTCTCAAGCATGATTTTGCCGTTCGGGGTGTGGTGCACCTCTGGGTGGAATTGCACAGCGTAGAACTGGCGATCCTCGTCGGCGATCATGGCATACGGCGCGTTGGGCGAGGTTGCGACAATCTCAAAACCGGGGGCGATCTTGGTAACGCGGTCGCCGTGGCTCATCCAGACCTGTTCCTTGTTCTCTTCGGTGAAGAGACCGGCAAAGATACCGTCCAGTTTGTGGCCTTCGGCGGGGGTCACAAAGGCGCGGCCATATTCGGCGTGGTGGCCGCCTTCGACCTTGCCACCCAGCTGCTCCATCATGACCTGCTGGCCATAGCAGATACCAAAGATGGGCAGGCCCATCTCGAACAGTTCCTGAGGGGCGCGGGGGCTGCCGTCACGGGTGACGCTGTCAGGGCCGCCGGACAGGATGACGGCCTTGGGTGCGAGCTCGCGGATGCTGTCCGCGGTCACGTTCTGGTAGGGGCGAATTTCGCAGTAGACGTTCAGCTCGCGCAGGCGGCGCGCAATCAGCTGCGTGACCTGAGAGCCAAAGTCGATGATGAGGAGGGCTTCATGCTGTGTCATGGCCACCCCTTAGGGCGAGATCACATTTTAGGCAAGGGGAAGCAGGGCGGGTTGTGATAGTGTTTTGGCAGGTTCACGATCCCCAAATGTCGCTTTCGCGACGGAGAGGACGCAAACCTTAAATACCAGCGGCGGTGACGCAGGGTATATACTGGTCCAAACATGCGCAGTTGCGCACGAATTGGAGGTTCCACGAATGACCGAGACAGCGACCCGCAAACGCGCACGTGGGGGTGGCGGCGCAGCCCGCCGGGCAGAACGCACCGCAGTCCGTATCGAAAGCGCCAAATTTATCGAACGCAATATCCCGCTGTTCGAGGTGCTGAACGAGGAAGCACTGGAAGTCATCGAGTATAACGCCGAGACCCTGCTCGAAGAGGTCGGCGTAAACTTCCCCGAGAACCCCAAAGCGCTGCAGCGCTGGCGCGATGCCGGTGCCGACGTTCAAGGCGACCGTGTGCGCATTCCCCGTGGTCTGGCCCGCAAGCTGTGCGAAACCGCACCGTCAAGCTACACCCAGCACGCTCGTAATCCTGAGCGGAACGTAGAAATCGGTGGCAAAAGCCTGGTTCTGGCGCCCGTCTACGGACCTCCCTTCGTGCGCGATCTCGAAGGCGGCCGCCGCTACGCGACCATGGAAGACTTCCGCAACTTTGTGAAACTTGGCTACATGTCCAAGTGGTTGCACCACTCGGGCGGCACCGTGTGCGAACCCACCGATGTGCCGGTGAACAAGCGTCACCTCGACATGCTGATGGCGCACATGACCCTGTCGGACAAGCCGTACATGGGCTCTGTGACCGAACCCAGCCGTGCGCGCGACTCGGTCGAGATGTCGGAAATCCTGTTCGGCAAAGAGTTCGTGCAGAACAACGCTGTTATGACGTCGCTCATCAACATCAACTCGCCGATGACCTTCGACGACGTGATGATGGGTGCGCTGGAAGTCTACGCCGAAGCTGGTCAAGGCTGCATCATTTCGCCGTTCATCGTGGGCGGTGCGATGGCGCCTGTCTCCGTGGCTGGCACGCTGACACAGGTTCTGGCAGAGGTTCTGGCTGGCATCGCCTACAGCCAGTTGATCCGTCAGGGCGCCCCTGTGATCTTTGGCACTTTTGTGTCGTCGATCGACATGAACTCTGGTGCACCGACCTTCGGCACCCCCGAAGCGAGCCTGATCCTGTATGGTGCAGGCCAGTTGGCGCGCCGTCTGGGTCTGCCGTTCCGTTCGGGTGGTAGCCTTTGTGGCTCCAAGCTGCCTGATGCGCAGGCTGCGTATGAAACCGCGAACACCCTGAACGCGGCCCTGATGGGGGGCGTGAACTTCATGCTGCACTCGTGCGGTTGGCTCGAAGGCGGCCTGGTGTCATCCTACGAGAAATTCGTGATGGATGCCGACCAGCTTGGCGTGCTGCACCGCATCGCCGAGGGCGTGAAGTTCGACGAGAACGCCCAAGCGATGGACGCTATTCGCGAAGTTGGCCCGGGTGGTCACTATCTTGGGTGTGCCCACACACAGGCGAACTTCAAAGACGCGTTCTGGCGCACCAATGTTCTGGACTACAAGCCCTTCGAGACATGGTACGAAGAAGGTGCGCGTGACACCCAGACGCTCGCCAGCATCAAGGTCAAGAAGATGCTGTCCGACTATCAGCAGCCCGCGCTTGATCCCGCCATCAACGAGGCACTGGCCGCATATGTGGCCGAGAAGAAAGCCTCCATGCCGGACGCCTTTACCTGATCTTCGTCCTGCGCGGCCTCTCGTTGAGCGGCCTCGCACCTTAGGGCAATCAGCACCTCTACATGACGGGTAGCGCGATATTCCGCGTTGCCCGTTTTGCGTTGCGATTCCAGTTCTTGTTCTCGGATTAGCAACAATTTCAGAATGACCTCATGTTTTTGGGGGATATCTGCACCCAAAATTCGGGACAGATGACGACTCCGATCATACATTGCGGCCCCTGCGCGGGCGGCACGAGCCAGCAGCTTGGGGCGGCGCAGGTTCTGTAGTTCTTGCGTAATATCAGTCATTTCGCGCTCTCTTTGATGTCTGGGGTCAGATCATCACAGCACGACTTCCGAGGTGTTGCGTCACCGTACGGAGGGGCGCACGGTGCCTTTAAGACTGTTTTCCATATGGAAACAAAAAATGGCTTTGCAAAGGATTTTTAACGCATCGGTAACAGCTGTTCCAATACGTTAACCATGATCCCGCAGCCAGGTTGCCCTGCGCTCTCGACGAGACACACAAGGAGGTTCACATGCATTCGTCGCGCCCGTCCGGCTCTCTGGCCAACACGTTGCCCCAATGGGTGCCCAGTGGCGCACGTCGCTATTTGGCCCACACCGAAGAAGGGCTCTCGATCCGTGAACTGGCGCGAGCGGCGGGGTGTCATGCCTCGACCATTCTGCGCCAGGTCCAAAAGGTCGAAACGCGGCGCGACGATCCTCTGGTTGACGAA
The DNA here is from genome assembly GCF_025210255.1 of Donghicola sp. Taxonomy (NCBI): domain Bacteria; kingdom Pseudomonadati; phylum Pseudomonadota; class Alphaproteobacteria; order Rhodobacterales; family Roseobacteraceae; genus Donghicola; species Donghicola sp. The sequence continues at coordinate 114,079 of NZ_JAOARZ010000011.1, forward strand.
GTGCTCTTGCAGTTGGGCCATGCGCTGTCCGGCGCCAAAGACCCACACCCAGAGGAGGACACTGCCATGTCCCAAACCGCTTATCAGCCCGCTGTTCAACCAGACCCCGACACCCTGCGCCGCGAAGGCAAACGCATCCTGCGCCATCTGGCCGAGCGGGGCGCTGTGCTTGCCGTGGCAGAGGGAATGGAGAAAGCCGTCGTTGTGCGCAGCACGAATGGCGAGGCCCAGAACACCGCCGTCACTGATCGGGCGATTGCCCGCGCTCTGGCGCTCAAGGACTGGTTGGAATGCACGGATCCGGGCCGCATCTCTAAATATTGCATCACGCCCGAGGGCCGCGCCGCGCTCAAACGCATGTTGGCCGAGGACGAGAACCGTGCCAGCGGTTTTGCCGAAGCGCAGACGCCCTTTATGGCGCAGGCCGCTGGTGTTGCAGGCCCCACCGAAGGGTCCGAACGGCGCATGCGCTTTACCAGTTACGAGACGCCGTTGGCCGTGCTGGCGCGGCGCCGCGACAAAGACGGCTCGCTCTTCCTCGAAGAGGATCTGGTTCGCGCCGGTGAGCGCCTGCGAGAGGATTTCGAGCTGGCTCAGATGGGTAGGTCCGGCGATCAAAACTGGGAAAATGTTCTGAGCGGTGCAGCACAGACCTCGTACCAAGGGGACGATATGGTCGGCTACAGCCCCGAAGCGGCCCGCGCCCGCGTCGCAGCAGCCCTGCGCGATCTGGGGCCCGGCCTTGGCGATGTGGTGCTGCGCTGTTGCTGCTTGCTCGAAGGGTTGGAGAATGCCGAAAAGCAGCTCGGTTGGTCGGCTCGGTCTGGCAAAATCGTGCTTCGGATCGCGCTTCAAAGGCTCAAGCGCTATTACGAACTCTTTGAGAGCTCGGGTCAGTTGATCGGCTAGCCGCCGACGACCCAGCCCACCCCGTAAGCCACCCCTGCGCAAATGGCCCCAACGAGCACAGTCTCGCCCACCGCGCGCAGGGCAGGGTCCTCTGTCACCCGCCAACGCAGCAGCCCCAAAGCGATTAGGGCGCTCGCGGTGGTGGCCACCGACCATCCAAGTGCCGCGTCGCCCACGCCTCCCACAAAATAGGGCAGCAAGGGCAGGGAGCCGAATGCGACAAAGGCCAGGAAGGTCACTAGCCCACTGACCCAAGGGCTTTCCTGATCGGGATCGGTCATGCCGTGCTCAAAGGTCATGGCCAGATCCGCCAGTACATCAGGATGACTTTCCAGAACTTCGGTCACCTGCGCGGCATTCTGATCTGCCACACCGCGCGCCAGTAAAAACCGGCGCACTGCCGCGGCAGACCGCGTCCCTTCGAACTGGCTGCGGCGCGTACGATACATGGCGTGACGCGATCGCAGGGACAGAAATTCGCCCAAGCCCATGCTGACCGCATCCGCAAACAGGTTCGCCAAACCAAACACCAGCACGCCGATCCCGCCGATCTGTGCCGTCCCGTCCGCTTGCGCCCCCGCAAATCCCGCGACGATGGCAAAGGTTGTGACAATTCCATCGTTCCCGCCAAACACGATTTGCTTTAGAAAGTCCCGCGTCCGCGCGATGCTTCTGCTTTCTGGTTTCTGTGGCGCTGTCTGCATTCGGGCTGTCCCTTTGGATGGCCTGCCCACAGTAAACTCATCCCCTGCAACCACAAGCGCGCGCTCTGGCACACCCCGTCAAAGAGCGATAATCTGTTCCTATGAAACTTACCCTTCGACAGCTAGAATACTTCATCGCTCTGGCCGAGATGCGCCACTTTGGTCATGCAGCGGCAAAGGTCCATATCAGCCAGCCTGCCTTGTCCGTGCAGATCAAGGAACTGGAGGCGACCCTTGGCGGCCCCTTGGTAGAGCGGCACGCCCGCGACCTGACCCTGACGCCCTTCGGGCGCCTCGCGCTGGAACAAGCCAAAGAGATTGTGGCGCAGGTGCGCGCTCTGGAGCATTCTGCCCGGTGGCGCGACGGCTTAGCCGGCAAACTGGTGATTGGAATGATTCCTACCGTCGCGCCCTATCTCTTGCCCTCGGCGCTGGCAGAGCTGCGCGCGCGCGACCTGAGCCTTGATGTCCAAGTCCAAGAGGCCAAGACGGCGCGCCTTCTGACGGCGCTTCAACAGGGGGAGCTCGATGCTGCTGTGATCGCTCTCCCAGCCGAGGCGAATGGTTTGGTCGAACGACCGCTGTTCGAGGACCGATTCCTTCTCGCAGGCTCTCACGCACGGATCGCGAACCTTGGCCAAAGCCTCGAAGAGTTGCGGCCGGTCTCCCTAGACCCAGACCAACTCCTCCTGCTCGAAGACGGCCACTGCCTCACGGATCAAGCGCTCGAAGTCTGCGGCCGCTCGAACCATCAAATCAACATGGGTGCGTCATCTCTCGCGACTCTGTCCAGAATGGTGGCAGCTGGGTTTGGCCTGACGCTCTTGCCTGAAATTGCGGCTGTAACCGAATGCCGCGCCGCGCCGGACATGGCGCTCTCGCGTTTTCATGGGCCCGAGCCAAATCGAACCATCGGCCTTGTGCGTCGTGATGTGGCCGGGGACGACGGCTGGTTCACGGAACTCGGCGATATCCTGACCCGCGTGGGCGAAGAGCTGGTCCAAGACGCCCGCGCTGCCTTCTAGGCTTCTTTGTGCTTTAAAGACTCAAATGCCCTGCGCTCCGATCAGGAGCGCAGGGCGCAAACGCGAATAATCAGGAACGCCGATTACTCAGCTGCGACGGGCTTCGACGCGTTTTCCAGATAAGCCAGCAGGGTCTCGGGCGAGCTCTCGCCATAGGGATCCTCGCCAAAGTTGTCGCAACGGCCGGGCTCTTCGAACCATGCTTCGATGATGCCGTCGTTCACGACAGCGGCATAGCGCCACGAACGCATGCCAAAGCCCAGGTTCTCTTTGGCGACCAGCATGCCGATCTTGCGGGTGAATTCGCCCGAGCCATCGGGGATGACTTTGACGTTTTTGATGTCCTGCATCTGGGCCCACTTGTTCATGACAAAGCTGTCATTCACGGACATGCAGTAGATCTCATCGACACCCAGGTCCTGGAACTTGGCAAAGTTCTCTTCAAAACCGGGCAGCTGGTAGGTCGAGCAGGTGGGGGTGAACGCGCCGGGCAGCGAGAACAGGATCACGCGCTTGCCAGCGAAGTAGTCGGCAGTGGTCTTGTCTTCCCAGCGGAAGGGGTTGGGGCCACCAACAGCTTCGTCGCGCACGCGGGTGTGGAAGGTGACTTCGGGCAGACGGATGCCAGGCTTCATGTCGGTCTCTCCGTAGAGTTGGGGAAGGGAGGTATGCTGCGACGCAGTACTGCGCCTGCAGCAAGAAATAGAATCGTTCCAAGTCGGGTGCAATCCCGTCTGTGGCAATTTCGAGCCACACCCCAATTCTCACGCAAAAGCGAAGGGTTATGCCCGCGAGACTTCGGGATTTTGCCATAAAAACATGCAGCTTCGGGCAGCTATTCGCCCAACGCAAACGCGCGATGCGTCACATGCAAACCACGTGGACAGAACTGGAACTTTCATCAAACGCACACTAAAGTAGGACAACGCAACAAAACCCCGTCTGGAGTCACCCCGTGCGAGACCTCAAGATCCCCAGCCAGCGCCACCCCGAAAAGGCGCACCGCCCTGACAACGCTCAGCCCAAGAAGCCAGAGTGGATCCGCGTCAAGGCACCCACGAGCGAGGGATACCGCGAGACCCACAAAATCATGCGCGATCATGGACTGGTCACCGTCTGCGAGGAGGCGGGTTGCCCGAACGTCGGGGAATGCTGGTCTCAGGGTCACGCAACCATGATGATCATGGGTGACATCTGTACCCGTGGTTGTTCGTTCTGCAACATCGCGACAGGCCGTCCCGATGCGCTGGACGTGTTCGAACCGGGCCGCGTCGCAGATGCAGTTCAGAAGCTGGGGCTCAACCACGTGGTCATCACCTCGGTGGACCGTGACGATCTGGAAGACGGCGGGGCAGAGCATTTTGCCCAAACCATCCGCGCCGTGCGCCACCGCAGCCCGACAACCACCATCGAAATTCTAACGCCGGACTTCCTGAAATGTGATCCGTCGGTGCTCGAGGCGGTCGTTGCCGCAAAGCCCGACGTGTTCAACCACAACCTTGAAACTGTTCCCGGTCAGTACCCCACCGTGCGCCCCGGCGCGCGCTACTTCCATTCTTTGCGCCTGCTCCAACGCGTCAAAGAGATCGACCCGACTATCTTTACTAAGTCGGGCATTATGGTCGGCCTTGGCGAAACCAACGAACAGGTCCGTCAGGTCATGGATGACATGCGCGCCGCTGACGTGGATTTCCTGACCATCGGCCAGTACTTGCAGCCGACGCCCAAGCACCACGCTGTAGACCGTTTTGTGACCCCAGAGGAATTCGCAGCCTACGAGAAAGCTGCGTGGGCCAAGAACTTCCTGATGGTGTCTGCGACACCGCTGACCCGTTCAAGCTACCATGCGGGTGACGACTTTGCGCGCCTGCGCGAAAACCGCCTGAAAAAATTGGCCGAGGCCTGATTTTCAGAAAGATCGACATTCAAACGGGGCCCGCTGTGGCCCCGTTTTGCATTTCCCCTCAGGGCAAGGCCAGCAAGTAGGCAGCGATCGCGTCGCGGTCTTCGTCGGGCAACTTTGATGTGTTCTCGATCACCAAGGCCATGTGGCCGCCCGCGCTGTCATAATCAGGGGTGAAGCCAGATGACAGATAGTACGCGATATCATCTTTGCTCCAGTTCAGTATGCCGCGGGTGATGCCGGGAATTTCGCCTTTGCCCGAAGGGTTGGGTGCGCCCTGCAGCCACGCAGACCGGTCCAGCCCGCCGAACTGGTCACGCGGAGTGTGACATTCGCCGCAATGGCCCATCGCCTCGACCAGATAGCGTCCGCGCTCAATTTCACTGCCCGGGGTGTTTGTCACCACGTAACTGTCCTTGAGATACAGCTGCTTCCACAGGCCCAGACTGCGCCGAATGTTAAAGGGGAACGGCATATCGTGGTCTGCGTTTTCCTGCGCCGAGGCGGGCAGGGTGTCCATATATGCCTTGAGGTCGACGATGTCTTGCGCGACCATGTGTGTGTAGGACGTGTAGGGGAAAGCCGGATAGTAATGCTGGCCCTCTGGTGACACGCCCTTTTGCAGCGCAGTCGCGAATTCGGTTACCGTCCATCCGCCAATGCCATGCTCCGGGTCGGTCGAGATGTTCGGCACCACAAAGGATCCAAAGGGCGACGGCAATTCCATGCCGCCAGTCAAGACAGTCTTTTCCTTGGTCTCTTCGTTCATGTGGCACGAGGCGCAACCCGCGGCCAAAAAGACTTGCTCGCCATGGGTGGCGTCGCCGGTCAGGCCCTCAAAATCAGAGGGGTCGGCGTGAATTGGACGAGAGAGCCACCAAGCGGTGCCTCCCCCGAGGATGGCCAGAACTGCGGCCGTTTTGAGTAGTTTGGACATCGGTCTTTACTGCGGTGCGCGGTAGGTCTCGTGGCAGGATTTGCAGGCCCCGCCCAATGCGCCCATCGCAGGCCCCATTGCGTCGGTGCCAGTGGCGGCAGCGGTCTGCATTTGCGCCGCAGCCTCGCCAAAGGCGGCCCACTTCGCGGCAAAATCATCGGGGTTTTCCCAAATGGCGGGCAGAGCACGGGTGCCATCGACGCTCATCTCGTCGGACCCTTCGGCAAAGAGCGTGGGCTGGTGCACCATGGATATCCCCACCAGACTGTCCGCTGCGGCTTGCGCGGCGGTCGCGTCATAGTCTGTGGCGCCTTTGACCATGTCCCCCAGAACCCCGAGGTTCAAGGCCATGATCCGGAATTGGCCTTGGCGTGCCTTGAGCTGGGCCGACATGTCCTGCGCGGCGGCAGGCAAGGCGAGGGTCGCGGTGAGTGCAATCGTGGTCAGTAAAGTCTTCATGAAAATCTCCTCTTCTGACCAGAATGCTAGCACAGAGGAGCGGCAATCCGGCCCGCGAACTCTGTGATGTTTTTCACAGTCGCGTTAGAATTTTGGCGCGCCGCCCTGCAGGTTTCCGTTGGTGGTGAGCCATTCGGGCCAGCCGAAAAAAAATTCGATTCCGACAATGATCAAGCACAGGGCAATGATGCCAAGCACCAGTTTGACCCGTTGGGGCGACGGAGGGTTCCGCGCCCATTTCGACATGCGGACCAGCCAGATCAGGTTCATTCGGGGAACCTGACTTTGCCGATATACCCAAGGTTCCGGTTCCGCTGCGCGTAGTCGATCCCGTAGCCGACCACGAATTCGTCGGGGATTTCAAAGCCGATATAGTCCGCCTTGAAATCCACCTCACGTCGCGACGGCTTGTCCAAAAGGGCTATTGTTTTCAGTCGCTTGGGTTTGCGCGATTTCAGCAGAGAGATAACATGGGACAGGGTGTAGCCCGTATCCACAATATCCTCGACCACCAGCACATCGCGCCCTTCGATCTGGCCGCGCAGGTCCTTGAGGATTCGCACTTCCCGCGAGCTGACCATCTCGTTGCCATAAGAGCTGACCTCCATGAAATCGACCTCGACCGGCAGGTCCAGCTCTCGGGCTAGGTCCGCAATAAACACGAAACTGCCGCGCAACAGACCGATAACCACGACCTGTTCGGTGTCTGCGTATTCCTGTGAAATTTCCTTGGCCAGCTCTTCGATCCGGGCGGCAATCGCCTTGGCCGAGATCATTTCATCGATGACATATGGACGCGACACGGGAGATCCCCCTTGAAGTTTCGGGCGTATACTACGAAATGCTGCACCACTGTCACGAATAATCCTTGGTGCTATGCCGACCCATTCTGAAAACCGCTTTATGCCGTACACCGCCCAACAGATGTATGATCTGGTGGCGGATGTGAACAGCTATCCCAAGTTCCTGCCGTGGTGTGCCGCTGCCCGTGTGCGCAAGACCACCGAACAGGGCGAGGCGACCGTCATGGACGCCGATCTGGTGATCAGCTTCAAGGTGTTCCGCGAACGGTTCGGCAGCCGCGTGACCCTGTGGCCGAACGACAAGAAGATCGACACCGAATATCTGGATGGTCCCTTCAAGTACATGAAGTCCAACTGGTCGTTCACAGATGTCGAAGGGGGCTGCGAAGTGGCGTTCTTTGTGGATTTCGAATTCAAGAACGCCATGCTTCAGCGGATCATCGGCCTCGTGTTCAACGAAGCGATGCAGCGGATTGTCCGCGCGTTTCTAGAACGCGCAAACACCCTTTATGGCGCAGACAGCAAGAGCGCGAGCGCGTGATCCCGCGCCGCGGCACGAACCATGTCGCGGCCCAAGGCACCGAACTCAATCGTCTCGGTATGGAGATATCCAGCCTCGGTCGCGATGCCAAAGCAGACGCGGCCTTCGGGCTTATGATCTGACCCGCCAGGACCAGCAATTCCGGTGATGCTGACAGCGACCTGCGCAGCGGAATTAGCCAAGGCGCCGCTCGCCATTTCGCGCGCGACCTCCTCGGACACAGCGCCCACAGCCTCTAGCGTTGTGGCTTTCACACCCAGCATCTGCTGTTTCGCCAGATTGGTGTAGGTGACAAAGCCACGCTCGACCACAGCGCTAGACCCAGCGATGTCGGTCAGGGCGGCGCTGACCATGCCGCCCGTGCAGCTTTCGGCGGTGGCGATCATGCGCCCCTCCGCCTTGTAGCGGTCCAGAATTTCGACGGCCAAGCTCATACGCCAAGTAACCCGTGGCTGATCCCTGCGCCGATCATAACACAGATCGCTGCGATGATCCCTGCGAAAACATCGTCCAGCATCACGCCAAGCGCGTCGCCGCGGCGGTCTGCCCAACCCACAGGCCCGGGCTTCCAGATGTCAAACAGGCGGAAGCCGACAAAAGCCACAACCCAGCCCGGCCAAAGGGCCAGCATATCCGCGCCCGCATGGGTCGCGCCAAGCGATACGGGCAGCAGGGCAATCCACTGACCCGCGACTTCGTCGATGACGATCTCGCTGGGATCGTGGTTGTCGCTGCCCTTGGTCGCCGCAGAAGTCGCCCACCAGCCGATGATGAACACGGCCACAGTGGCAATGGCGAACCCGTAAAAACCAACGGTTTCATGCAGCACATAACCGACGGGCAGGGCGGCCAGAGACCCCCATGTGCCCGGTGCCTTGGGCAGGTTTCCAACGCCAAAGAAGGTTGCGATAAACTTGCTCATAGCTTCACCAATGTTGCTGTTGCGATCGAGGCGATACCCTCTTCACGGCCTGTGAAACCCAGACGCTCGCTGGTGGTCGCCTTGACCGAGATGCGGTCTTTGGCGATGCCCATGATCGCCGACAGGGCCTCCATCATGGCATCCGCGTGGGGGCCGACCTTGGGGCGCTCGCAGATCAGGGTGCAATCGACGTTGCTGATGGTGAAGCCTTTGGATGTCGCCAGATCCACTGCGTGCTTGAGGAAAATCTCTGACGCGGCCCCCTTCCACTGCGGGTCAGACGGGGGGAAGTGGCGGCCGATGTCGCCCTCGGCCAAAGCGCCATAGATCGCGTCGGTGATGGCGTGCATGCCCACATCCGCGTCCGAATGACCCTTGAGCGCCTTGGTGTGCGGCACATTCACGCCGCAGAGGATAACGTGATCGCCCTCTTCAAACGCGTGCACGTCGTAGCCATTGCCTAGTCTGATATCCATACCTGTCTCCAACAGTCGCGCCGCGCGGGCAAAGTCCTGCGGGTGCGTAATCTTGAAATTGTCTTCGGACCCTGCGGTGATCGCGACGGTCATGCCCGCGGCACGGGCGACCTCCACGTCATCGGCGGCGTCCTGTCCGTGGGCGCGATGGGCGTTCAGGATCGCATCGTAGTGAAACCCTTGGGGTGTCTGAGCGCGATATAGCCCGTCTCGGGGCTGCGTTCCGTTCACATTCCCGTCTGCGCCGATCCATAGGGCATCGACAACGGGCAGGGCGGGCGCAGCCCCCTGATGAGTGTCGAGCGCCGCGATCACATCGTCGATCACTTGATCGGTCAGCCCGGGACGCGCGATGTCGTGGATCAGCACCTTGGTCACGCCCTTGCCCGCCAGAGCCTCTAGCCCGTTCACCACCGAATCCCGACGGCTGGCGCCACCCGTGACGCAGCTCCATCCCAAGGCTTCGGCCCGCGCCAGATCATCTGGGTGCACGACCACGACCACATGCGCCACATCGGGGTGCGCCGTCAGCGTCGCGACACTGTATTCGCCCACCAGACGCGTGCCCAAAGACCGCCATTGCTTGGGAATATCGCCGCCTGCGCGGGTGCCGCGGCCTGCGGCGACAATGACTGCTGCTGTGGTCATAGCCCTCGTCCTGTAATTCCCGCCCTGCTTAGGCTGTCCAAACAGCGCTGGCAATCCACCCCTCGGTTGTGATTAAAAAATGTGCGTTCGCTCAATTGCGGGCGCTAAATCAGCATCGTGCCGTTGAAAGAAAGGCGCATGCTGGGTAACACATTACCAATTGCACAAGGATTAATCATTTGTCCATTCGCGTGGCAAACCTCTCGATCGAGCCCCCAGTTCTCTTGGCCCCGTTAGCGGGGATCACCGATTTGCCCTTCCGCAATCTGGTGTCGCGCTTTGGTGCCGGACTGGTGGTCAGTGAAATGGTCGCCAGCCAAGAGATGATCCAGTCCAAACCCGGTGTGCGGGCCAAGGCTGAATTAGGGCTTGGTGTGGACAGGACCAGTGTGCAGATTGCGGGCAAGGACGCCTACTGGATGGCCGAGGCTGCGAAGCGCGTGGCGGGTGATGGTGCGCGTGTCATCGACATCAATATGGGGTGCCCCGCCAAGAAGGTGACCAACGGCTATTCCGGCTCGGCTTTGATGCGGGATCTGGATCATGCACTGACCTTGATCGATGCTGTGGTGGCCGCCGTGGATGTGCCGGTGACGCTGAAGTGTCGCCTTGGTTGGGATGATGACTGCCTGAACGCACCGGAATTGGCGCAGCGCGCCGAAGCAGCGGGCGTGCAGATGATGACCATTCATGGCCGCACGCGCTGTCAGTTTTACAAAGGGTCTGCCGATTGGGCTGCGATTGCCAACGTCAAACAGGCGGTCAGCATTCCGGTCATAGCAAATGGCGATATTGTGGATGCGGACACGGCCCGCAAGGCGCTGGATCAGTCCGGTGCGGACGGGGTGATGATTGGACGCGGGGCACAGGGGCGCCCTTGGGTGCTGGCAGAAATTGCACATGAGCTTTTTGGAACCCCCGCACCGGACATCCCCGAGGGGCAGGCTCTCGTGGATATGGTCGCCGGACATTATGACGAAATGCTTTCTTTTTATGGCGGCGAGCTTGGCCTCAAGGTCGCACGCAAACATCTGGGTTGGTATATGGACAACGCACAAACGAACGCCGCAACACGGCGTCGCATCCTGACGGCAAAAGAGCCGTCCGCTGTTTTCGAGCATCTGGAAGAGGCGCTGCTGAACCCGTTGGGAGAGGCTGCATGACCCTCGATACCCTGTGGAATTCATTGCCAGTTCCCGGCTTGTTGGTCGATGAAGAGAGCAAGATTTGTGACATGAATCCTGCGGCTGAGGGGTTCCTGAACCACTCGACCCGTTCGATGATCGGCTATCCGGTATTCGACGTTTTGGCCGTGGACGCGCCGATCGAAGAAGCGTTTGGCCGCGCCCGCAAAGATAACTCGGTCCTGATCGTCAATGATGTGGATATCGGGACGGGCGACCGAGCGCCGTTGCAGTGCACATTGCAAATCGCGCCGCTGATCGGATCGCCGGGCAAGTTCCTGTTTCTGCTGTCGACTCGCGAGTTTGCGGGCCGGATCACCCAAGGGCAAACCGTTAAGTCTGCGGCGAAATCCGCAATTGGCATGGCGCAAATGCTGGCGCACGAGATTAAGAACCCGCTCGCAGGGATCGCAGGCGCAGCGCAGCTCTTGTCTATGAGCCTGCCCAAGCAGGACCTAGAACTGACCGATTTGATCGTTGGCGAAACCCGCCGGATCGCGGCGCTCTTGGATCAGGTCGAACAGTTCGGCAACCAGCGCCCGCCCAAGCTGGCGGCGGTGAATTTGCACGACATTCTGGACCGTGCGCGCCGTTCGGCCATCCTAGGCTTTGGCGCGAACATGACCTTTGTCGAGGATTTCGACCCCTCGCTGCCCGAGGCATGGGTGGATGCGGACCAGCTGCTTCAGGTGATCCTGAACTTGCTGAAAAACGCTTCGCAAGCTGCGGGCAATGGGGGCGGCACGATCAAGATGCGCACCTACTACGAATACTCGCTGCGTCTGCGTCGCAAGGATGGGGGCGGCAAGGCGCTGCCCCTGCAGATCGAGATTCAGGATGACGGTCCCGGCCTGCCGCCGGAAATCGCCGATGATGTGTTCGATCCTTTCGTCTCGGGTCGGGAGAACGGGACTGGACTGGGGCTCGCCTTGGTCAGCAAGATTATCTCGGAACATGACGGCTGGATTTCGGTGGACTCGGTCCCCGGCAAGACAACTTTTCGCATTTCGCTGCCCCAGGTGCCCCGTGCTGTGCGCCAAGAGATGAAGGCAGCCCAAGAACAGAATTCGCAGTAAGGAGAACGGGTTATGGACGGAACTGTATTGGTCGCAGATGATGATCGCACCATTCGCACGGTGTTGACCCAAGCCCTGACCCGCGCTGGCTGCAAAGTCCACGCGACCAGCTCGCTCACCACGCTGATGCGTTGGGTCAGCGAGGGCAAGGGCGACGTGGTGATCAGCGACGTGATGATGCCTGACGGCAATGGTCTGGAGATGCTGCCGAAGATCGGCGAAGAGCGTCCGAACCTGCCTGTCATTGTGATCTCGGCCCAGAATACCATCATGACCGCCATTCAGGCGGCTGAAGCCAAGGCCTATGATTACCTGCCCAAACCGTTCGATCTGCCTGATTTGATGAAGCGGACTGCGCGTGCATTGGAAAGCAGTGCCCGCAGTGCGCCCCGTGCGATCGAAGAGCCCGAGCGTCCAGACGAGTTGCCCCTCGTAGGCCGCACCCCCGCGATGCAAGCGCTGTATCGTCTGGTGGCACGTGTCATGAACACCGAGCTTCCTGTCCTGATTTCCGGTGAAAGTGGGTCTGGTAAGTCTCTGATCGCCAAGGCTATTCACGACTTCAGTGACCGCCGGACGCTGCCGTTCGTGACCGTGAATTCCAACGACCTGGAGACACTGGAGGGCCCGGCGCAGGCACTGGCCAAGGCGCGTGGCGGCTCGCTCTTGTTCGACGAGGTCGGTGATCTGAGCGCCGAGGCGCAGGCCCGTGTGGTTCGGATGCTCGATAGCCTGACCGACAACGCGCCACGGATAATGGCGACCAGCCAGACCGATCTGACCAATCGCATGGAAGCCGGTGAATTCCGTCAAGATCTGTTCTACCGCCTTGGCGGTGTGACGATCCAAGTGCCTGCTTTGCGGGAGCGCGTGGACGATATTCCGCTGCTCGCAGCGCACTTCCTGTCCAAATCCGAGCAAGACGGCGCCCCCGCGCGACAGCTCTCGGAAGAGGCGGAGAAGATGGTGCGCGCCTACAGCTGGCCCGGCAACGTGCGCCAGCTGGAAAACGCGATGAAGCGTCTGGTGGTGACCTCTCGCGAGCCGAGCATCACCCAGACCGAGGTGGAATCCGTGCTTGGCAACCAGCCCAGCATCGAACCCATGGTCAGCGGCGCGCCCCAAGAAAAGCTCTCGGCCGCCGTGGCCCGCCACCTGCGCCGTTACTTTGACCTACACGGTGGCGTCTTGCCGCCCCCCGGCCTGTATCAGCGGATCCTGCACGAGATTGAGCTGCCTTTGATAGAGATTGCGCTGGATGCGACGGGTGGCAATCAGGCCAAATGCGCGGATTTGTTGGGGATCAACCGGAATACGTTGCGGAAAAAAATCACCGATCTCGATATTCAGGTGACACGGCGCCGCAAGTTGATGTAATTACGCAACAGTAGGCTGGCATTTCGGGATCAGTTCTGGTGTATTGCGGCCTATATTGCGTCGGTGGCCATCATGGCCCCCATCACTTGAGGTAGGTCCGTGGTAACAGGGGCACAGCGGCTTGGCCGCGCTCTGACTTGGGAACGCGTCAATCAGCTGCGTTTCCAGCGAAAGGTCCAGAATGTCGCCGCCCTTGGGTTGGTGATCCTGGGGCCGTTGTTGGCGCTTGCGACCTTCCTTGTGCTGGGTCCGCTGGATCAGGGCATGTCATCGACCCATTTGCGCGGCGTGCTCTTGGCAGACTTTGTCTATGTCCTGCTGGTGGCTGCATTGGTCTTGGGCCGCGTTGCGCAGATGATTGCAGCGCGCCGCGCGCGGTCCGCTGGGTCGCGATTGCACCTGCGTCTGACCGGCGTGTTCGTGATGCTGGCGCTGGTGCCGACCGTGTGCGTGGCCGTATTCGCGACGCTAACCGTGAATTTCGGTCTTGAAGGCTGGTTCTCTGATCGTGTTCAGCGCGTATTGGGCAGCTCGCTCGCGGCGGCGCAGGCGTATGAGCAAGAGCATCGTCAAGACTTGTCCGAGGATGCCCGCGCTCTGGCCAGCTTCTTGGAACTCAATCGCCGTGCCGCAGGCTATCTGACTGACGGGGATGTGCGCAAACTGTTGGCCGAAGGGCAAAGCCAAATCCAGCGCGGCCTTAGCGAGGCGTTCGTTGTGAACTCCGCGGGTGAGATCAAGGCGCGGGGGGAAAGCTCTTACCTCTTTAACTACGAGGCGCCTTCGACTGAACAGCTGGATGCGGCCCGTTTGAATGGGCTCGAGGTGATCGAAGACTGGGATCTGGATGAATTCCGCGCCCTCGTGAACCTGCCCGGATTTGTGGACCGGTTCTTGTATGTCAGTCGCCGCGTGGATGGCGATATTCTGCGGCTCTTGGATGACACGCAGCAGACCGTAAAGCTCTACCAGCAATTGGAAAATGATCGCGGCAAGCTCTTGTTCGAGTTCGGGCTGCTCTACTTGGGCTTTGCGCTGATCCTGATTTTGGCTGCGATCTGGCTTGGGTTGTATTTCGCCGAGCGTCTGGCGCGGCCGATTGGGCGATTGGCTGGCGCGGCGCAGCGTGTGGGTTCTGGCGATCTGAACATCCAAGTCCGCGAGGAAAAGGGCGATGACGAGATCGCCATGCTGGGGCGCTACTTTAACCAGATGACACGGCAGCTCAAGGTGCAGCGCGACACCTTGCTGGACAATACGGATCAGATCGAGCGTCGGCGCCGACTGTTTGACTCGATCCTGAGTTCCGTGACCTCTGCGGTGGTCGCGCTTGACCGCGAAGGGCAGATCACGCTTGCGAACCGCTCCGCCATGTCTCTGCTTGGGCTGGAGGGCGACGAAGAAGGCCAAGCGCTGAGCCTGATCGTCCCCGAATTCATCCCAGTGTTCGAACGCCTGAGCCATGATCCCAATGATGCGGCCCAAGAGCAGGTGCGCCTGACCCGTGATGGGCGGACAGAAACCCTGCTGGTGCGTATGTCGGCGCGGATGAACCACGAAGGCATGCTCGAAGGATACGTGCTGGCCTTTGACGATGTCAGCGATCTGGTCTCTGCGCAGCGTATGGCAGCATGGGGCGACGTGGCGCGCCGGATCGCCCATGAGATCAAAAACCCGCTGACGCCGATCCGGCTGTCCGCAGAACGCATTCGCCGAAAGTTCGTCAAGGTGGCGGGGGACGACGCCGAAAAGCTAGAGCAGCTCACCGATGTGATCGTCCGCCAGACCGAAGATCTGCGCCGGATTGTGGATGAATTCTCCAAGTTCGCACGGATGCCGCAGCCCCAACGCCGCCCCGTGGATCTGTCCAAAATCCTGCGCGATGCAGTTGTTTTGCAGGACATCGGCCAGACCGGTGTACGTTTTGACGCGCATATTCCGGAAGAGGAAGTCACCTCGCTTCTGGACGAAACCATGATTTCCCAAGCGCTGATAAATTTGATCAAGAACGCAGGGGAAGCTATTGAAAGTTTGCAGGAAAATGGTGTTCCAGATGGGTTTAAGCCCGAAATCAGGATCGCCATGACCCATGATGACACCCGCGCACGGATCACAATCTCGGACAACGGGATCGGACTACCCGAGGATCGCGCGCGCTTGTTTGAACCGTATGTGACCACCCGCGACAAAGGCACCGGCCTTGGTCTGCCGATTGTTAAAAAGATTATCGAAGAACATGGCGGTCTTCTGACCCTAGAGGACGCCGAACCTTTTGCCCCCGGGGCACATCGCGGCGCCCGCGCCGAGATTGTTCTGCCGCTGGACGAAGGTAAAACGCCAAAAAACGAGGCTTCTGAGTAAGATGAGCGACATTCTTATCGTTGACGACGAGCGCGACATCCGAGAGCTGATCGGAGACATTCTGGAAGACGAGGGATATGCCGTCCGTCTTGCGGGGTCTTCGGACGAATGTATGCAGCAGCTGAATGCCACGCCGCCAGCGCTGATGATCCTCGATATCTGGCTCAAGGACAGCCAGATGGATGGGATCGACATTCTGAAAGTCGTGAAGCGCGACAATCCTGGCATTCCGGTGGTGATCATCTCGGGGCATGGGAACATCGAGATTGCGGTCGCTGCGATCAAGCAGGGCGCTTACGACTTCATCGAAAAGCCGTTTAACATCGACCAGCTTTTGGTGGTGATCCGCCGCGCGATGGAAACAAGCCTCTTGCGCCGTGAAAACCAGAGCCTGAAGCGGGTGGACCAGAAGCCGCTGGTCATGCTGGGAGAGAGCGCCGTGTTCCGCGCGCTGATCGGGCAACTCGACAAAGTCACGCGCTCGAATGGACGGGTGATGCTGACGGGCCCCGCAGGAAGCGGCAAGGAAGTGGCGGCCCGTTATATTCACCAGCATTCGAACCGCGCAACGGCGCCGTTTGTGACCGTGAGTTGTGCCTCGATCCAGCCCGACCAAATGGAGACGGTTCTGTTTGGCCGCGAAAACGCAGAGCGCGGCGTCGAGAAGGGCATGCTGGAACAAGCGAACGGTGGCATCCTTTATCTGGACGAAGTTGCCGACATGCCGCTCGGCACCCAGTCTAAGATGCTGCGCGTGCTGGTGGATCAGACGTTTCAAAGGGTTGGCGGCACTGACAAGGTGCGCGTTGATCTGCGCGTGATTTCGTCAACGGGGCGCGATTTGAAAGACGAGATTGCACAAGGCAATTTCCGCGAAGAGCTGTACCACCGCCTGAACGTGGTACCCGTGGCAGTGCCCGCGCTGTCGGACCGCCGCGAGGATCTGCCGCTGCTGGTGGACCATTTCATTGACGAGTTGCACACGCAGCAGGGCCTGCCCAAGCGAACCCTGAGCGAAGAGGCGGCGGCTGTGCTGCAGTCTCATGTTTGGCCGGGCAACGTGCGTCAGTTGCGCAATCTGATTGAGCGCGTCTTGATCCTTGGGGACGGAGACGGTCCGATCACCGCTGCTGAAGTGTCTGGAACAGATACGCCATCAGACGCGGGCGGCGATCGCGTGGTTCTGTCCGGCGCTTTGGCTGCGCTGCCCCTGCGCGAGGCCCGCGAGGCGTTCGAGCGGGAATACCTGATGACGCAGATCAATCGCTTTGGCGGGAACATTAGCCGGACGGCACAGTTTGTTGGCATGGAGCGCAGCGCGCTGCATAGAAAACTGAAATCTCTGGGAATTGGTGCCAAAACAGGCAGCAAGTCCGACGGCAGCGAAGAAGAGTGATCGTGCCCCCGATTGACGGGGCACTGACAAACTGCCAAGGAAAAGGCCCAAGAGCAGGAGGCTTCCGGCGATGAAAGTGATCATCTGCGGTGCAGGTCAGGTCGGCTGGCAGATTGCCCGGCACCTGTCCGGCGAGTTGAACGATGTGACGGTCGTGGACAGCAACCCCGAATTGGTGCGCCGTGCGACGGACTCGTTGGATGTTCAGGGGATCGCGGGCTTTGCCAGCTATCCAGACGTGCTGGAACGGGCAGGGGCGCGAGACGCCGATATGATCATCGCGGCGACCTATTCCGACGAGGTGAACATGGTCACCTGTCAGGTCGCGCACTCGGTTTTCGACATTCCGCGCAAGATCGCGCGCCTTCGGGCCCAGAGTTATCTGACCGCTATTTATTCGGACCTGTATCGCCGCGAACACTTGCCGATTGACGTGGTGATCAGCCCCGAACGCGAGGTGGCCGCGGCCGCTTTGCAGCGACTGTCAGCCCCTGATGCCTTTGACACGGATGTGTTTTTTGACGGGCGTGGGCGTTTGCTTGGGATCGTAGCCGAAGAAGACTGCCCCGTTCTGAACACACCGCTGCGTCAGTTGACCGACCTGTTCTCGACCCTGCGGGCGACTGTAGTGGGCATCCGCCGCGAGGGGACCTTGTATGCCCCCGAGGCAGGCGACCAGATATTCGCGGGTGACCAGATTTACCTCTTTGCCTACGAAGAGGACGTGAATCGCTGCATGGAGATTTTCGGTAAGAACCCCCGCAAACAAGAGCGGGTGGTGCTGGTCGGTGGCGGGAACGTCGGTTTGGCGGTGGCCAAAGAATTGGAAAGCCAGAAAAACCGCGTGCGCCTGAAGGTGATCGAAAAGAACCGCAAGGTCGCCGAGAAGGCTGCCGATGCGCTGGAGCGGACGATCGTTCTGCACGGCGATGGTCTGGACGCCGAAATTCTGCAAGAAGCGAACATCCAGCGCGCTGACGCCGTCCTTTGCGTGACGGACGACGATAAAACGAACATGCTGGCCGCGACCCGCGCGAAGTCGTTGGGGTGCCCGATGTCGATTGCCTTGATCAACGACCCGACGCTGCTGCCCATGATTGAACCGCTGGGCATCGATGCCTTCATCAATCCGCGCGCCACAACGGTGAGTTCGATCCTGCGCCACATCCGCCATGGCCGTGTGCGCAATGTCTACTCCATTGGCGATGCCGAGGCTGAGGTGATCGAAGCGCAGGTCCTATCCACCAGCCCGATGTCCGGCACCGCGGTCGGGGACATCGACTTCCCCGAAGGTGTGCTGCTTGGCGGGATCATGCGCGATGACAAATTCATTCGGCCCCGTGGCAAAACAATCGTCGAAGAAGGCGATATCGTTGCCCTCTTTGCCCTGACCAAAGACGTCCCCGAAGTCGAGCGCCTGCTTCAGGTCTCGATCGATTACTTCTAGGCCGATGCTCAGCGCGCTCGCCAAACTGCCGCTTCTGTTGCACCTGTGCTTGATCGCAGGGGCGGCCATGCTGGTGCCTGCGGCCCATGCCTTGGTTATCGAAGAATTCCACGTGGCGCGCACCTTCTTTTACGCGGGCATTCTGGTGTTCGTGATCACCACCTTTATCGGGATCGCCATCTCTGGACGGACCAAGCATTACAGCCAGCGCGACCAACTGCTGACCCTTGTGGTGTCCTTTGTCTTCTTGCCCGTGATCATGGCGGTGCCATTCCAAGAGGCCACGCGCACCATCGGATTTCTGAGCGCGTATTTCGAGATGGTCTCAAGCTTTACGACGACCGGAGCGACCCTGTTTGACAAGGCAGGCAGCCTATCGCCAAGCCTGCATTTGTGGCGCTCGATTGTTGGGTGGATGGGCGGTCTGCTGATCTGGATTGTCGCGGCGGCGACCCTCGCGCCGATGAACTTGGGCGGGTTTGAAATCACCGGCGCGGGTACGGTGAGTGGCGATCAATCCGTGGTCCATCGCGGCATGGGGAAAAAGACCCAAGCTGGCCGGGTATGGCAAACCGCCGGTGTGTTGGCCCCGCTCTATGCCGCGCTCACGCTCGGTCTTTGGGTGCTGTTGCTTATCGCCGGGGACCGCCCCTTGGTCGCGCTGTGCCACGCGATGGGTGTGCTATCGACCTCTGGCATTTCACCGGTCGGAGGCACCGAGTACGCGTCGAGCGGTGTTGGCGGCGAGGTTGTGCTGTTCCTGTTCCTGATTCCCGCCTTGTCGCGCATGACCTTCTCGCGCGAGGTGCTGCTGAACCCAGAGCGCGTCTTGATCGACCCAGAATTCAAGGTCGGCATGCTGATTGTGGTGTGCGTTCCGTCGCTGCTTTTCCTGCGCCATTGGATTGGTGCGATCGAGGTGAACGAACAGGCCAACTGGGTCGCGGGCATCAATGCCTTCTGGGGCTCGATGTTTACTGTGATGTCGTTCCTGACGACAACTGGGTACGAGTCGATGCACTGGGAGGCCGCGCGCGGATGGTCTGGGCTGCCCGCGCCGGGTGTGGTGCTGATCGGGCTCGCGATTATCGGGGGCGGCGTGGCGACGACAACCGGCGGTGTGAAATTGCTGCGGGTCTACGCGCTCTATATGCATGGCCTACGCGAGATGGAAAAGCTGGTCCACCCGTCCTCGGTCCGCGCGATCGGCGGCCCGGGTCGGCGGATCCACCAGCAGGGTGCCTATCTGGCGTGGCTGTTTTTTATGATCTTCGCCCTGTCGATTGCGGCGATTATGGCGATGCTAACGGCTGTCGGCGTCACCTTCGAAGAGGCGATGGTGGTTGCGGTTGCGGCGCTTTCGACCACGGGTCCGCTGGCCCATGCAGCGGCCGAGACGTCTTTTAGCTATGCCGCTTTGGGACCTGGGGCCAAGCTGATCTTGTGTTTCGCGATGGTTCTTGGCCGGTTAGAGGCGCTTGCGCTTATCGCGGTCTTCAACCCAAATTTCTGGCGAAACTGACACATCTTTGCCGATTTTCGCCCACTCAATCAAAATTCGGACTGGAAACTCATAATTTCCGTCTCCATACTGCATGAGCAGCGCGGGGTTTCCCGAGCAGCATTGGCAAGAATAAAGGCAAAAATACAATGGCTTCCGATAAGCAAAACCTGCAGGACGCATTTTTAAACCACGTCCGGAAGACCAAGATCCCGGTCACGATTTTCCTGATCAACGGGGTTAAATTGCAGGGCGTAATTACTTGGTTCGACAATTTCTGTGTGCTTCTGCGCCGCGATGGCCAATCTCAGCTTGTGTACAAGCATGCGATTTCGACGATCATGCCGGCGCAACCGCTGAATCTCTATGACGGTGACGGCGACAATTGACCGAAACAAAAACCGAACTGACTCGCGCGTTAGTTCTGCATCCGGACATCCGTAGCGATAGTCAACGGCGCGACGCTGGTCCCGCCCTAGAAGAGGCAGTATCACTGGCCGCAGCCCTGCCGCATCTCGAGGTGGTGGGGTCATCTGTTGTGCGCTTGCCGCGCCCGCATCCCGGGATGTTGTTCGGCTCTGGCAAAATCCAAGAGCTGAAAGAGCAGATCCATGACATGGAAGCAGAGCTGGTGCTGATCGACGGCCCAGTGAGCCCGATCCAACAGCGCAACCTTGAAAAAGAGTGGAAATGCAAGGTCTTGGACCGGACAGGTCTGATCCTTGAAATCTTCTCTGACCGAGCTGCCACCCGCGAAGGTGTGCTGCAGGTCGAGATGGCGGCACTGTCTTATCAGCGGACGCGACTGGTGCGGGCTTGGACCCACCTTGAACGTCAGCGGGGCGGATTGGGCTTTGTCGGCGGTCCCGGCGAAACCCAGATCGAGGCTGACCGCCGCGCCATTGATGAACAACTGGTGCGCCTACGTCGCCAGTTGGAAAAGGTCGTAAAGACCCGCAACCTGCACCGCGCTGCACGGGCCAAGGTCCCATTTCCGATCGTGGCGCTGGTTGGCTACACAAATGCTGGCAAATCAACCCTGTTTAATCGCCTGACCGGCGCGGACGTTTTGGCCAAAGACATGCTCTTTGCGACGCTCGATCCGACCATGCGCGGGGTGAAGCTGCCGGACGGCCCAGAGGTCATTCTATCTGATACCGTGGGTTTCATCAGCGATCTGCCTACGGAACTTGTTGCGGCCTTCCGCGCCACCTTGGAAGAGGTGCTGAGCGCCAATTTGATCCTGCACGTGCGGGACATCAGCCACGCCGAAACCAAAGAGCAAGCCGCCGACGTGCGCGAGATTTTGGAAACCTTGGGCGTGAACGATTCGACGCCAATGATCGAGGTTTGGAACAAAATCGACCGCGTGGACGAGGAAAGCCGGATCGCGCTGGAAAATATGGCAGACCGGTCTGACGACGTAATGGTCCTGTCCGCGCTCGAAGGCACGGGGATGGATCAGCTATTGGAACTGGTCTCCGATCGGCTCGAAGGCGGACGCTGGGAAGAAACACTTTACCTGACCTTTGCCCAAGGCAAAGAGCGGGCTTGGCTGTTCCAGCGCGGGGTTGTTCTGGAGGAAACGCAAACAGACACCGGATACGATATTGATGTCCGGTGGAGCGCCAAAGACGCCAAACGGTTCCGAGAAATCTAGGAAAGCGCCCTGCGGGGCACTTTGTCGTTAAAGGCTCTGTAAAAAGGCCGTCAGCCGTTCGCGCCCGCCGGGGCGCCAACCAAGTTCCTTGAGGACGTCACATGTCATGACGTTCGGCGAGGACGCGGCAGCATTGGGCAGGGACCGATTGGCACTGCGCAAGGCCGCATACTCTGCCAGCAAATCGCGCCGATCCAGTAGGATGTCCGAGACATTTGCAATCTGTGGCGGCTTCGCAGCGCCTAGGATCAGGTTCACCGCATCGGCGAAATCCTCGCCATGGACCTCGGTGCCTTGGCGCGGGGGCAACTCTGCGCCTTGCTCGAATTCCTCGAAGAGTCCGCGCCATTTGTGCCAGCCTTGGGGATACGCTGCACCGTAAATCCCCGTCGCACGCAGGGTGGTTGGATGAAACCCAGCGTCAGCCAGCGCAAGAAGAGCGACCTCCGCCTCCCATTTGACCTGCCCATAGAGCGTGTCGGGCGCACAGGGGGTGTGTTCCGCAAGCGTCATACCATTGGGGTGCGTCCCATAGACGGCCCGAGACGACAGGAAAATCAGACGGTTGATGCCTTGGGCCTTGGCTGCCTTGAACAGGGTGATCGACCCGTCCACGTTCAGCATGCGGAAACCCTCGGGATCGTCCCCTTCGCCGCCACGGTATTTCCCGTGGACGTGACTGAAGGCACAGTGTACCACGGCATCAACGCCAGCCATGTCGGGCGCATCACCCAATTGGTACTCTACATGGTCATGAGAGGCACAAGGCTGGCGGCTCAGTGCCAATACATCGTGTCCCGCGCGCTTTAGGCCGTTCATCACAAAGTGACCAAGGTAGCCAGAAGCGCCGGTGACAGCTATTTTCATGCGGGGTTCTCCAAAACATCCAGATCAGGCGCCGCCTTGCCGTCCAGATACCGGTGCCACAGAGTGATGAGTGGCGCCAGTTCCGCGGCTTTGGGGTGCGGGTCCTGCCATGGCTTTTCATACTGGTAATGCAACACCTTGACCGAAGACCAGCGCCAGAGTTGCGGCATATTAAACCACACATATTGGAGCATGTTGTAAGTCACTGGTAAACCATGCCAATCGGGAAAGTAATGTTCCAGAAATGTCTGGTCTGTGCGGCGCCAAAAGACATCAGGTTGGTCGAGTTGGGTCAGCATAGAGTCGTAGGTTTGCAGCGATGGCCGCGCGGTAAAGACGCCGCTGTTCATGCGGTGAAAATCGCCGAGGCTTTCGTAGACATTCGGGGCCGCGCAGAATTGGGGATAGTCGAACAGCGTGTCGATGTTGCGCAAAACCAGCGTATCCGCGTCCAGAAAGACGACCGAACCGTAGTCAACCATCTGCCAGAGACGAAGTTTGGCAAAGTTGTCCAAAGGCGTATGAAAGCTGGGTTTTTCGCCCTTGGCAAACGGGGCCGCGCCATGCAGGTTTCGCCGCGCGTGCCGTTCGTTGAAAGCGTCGGACGTCGGTAACAGTGCGACTTGGATCAGCCGCGCTCCAAGCGCTTTGAGCGGTTTAAGGTCCTCGGGTGCGACCCCGCCGGTGTACATGACCACCAGATCGGCCTGCGTTCCGGTCCAAACCAGAGACTTCATCAAAGCCGTCGCGCCCATGGCGTAGTCAGCGTTCGTCACCAGTGTTACATACGCTGTTTGCGCGCGGGCAGGGCGCGAGGCCGTCAGTCCTTCCATTCTCAGCCGACCGACTTCAACGCTTTGCCTTCGGGATCGTGGTTTACCGTCGGGGCAATGTCCTTGGTCCATGCGGAAACCGCGGGCACGCGGCTGCGGTCGATCCTATGGGCGTACTTCTTGGCCACCTCAACGACTTCGGCCAACAGACCGTTTTCGAGGGTGGTCGGGTTCAAGCCCAGCGCGAGGAACTGCTCGTTCTTCACGATGAGATCATTCTCGGCAGCCTCTTTGCGTGGGTTTGGCAGGTTCATGACCTCGGCGCCGGTCAGCTTCGAGATCAGCGCGGCCAGATCGCGGACGCGGTGTGTCTCTGTCATTTGATTGAAAATTTTGACCCTGTCGCCGCGTTCGGGGGCGTCTGACAATGCCAGCTCGATGCAACGCACGGAGTCCTGAATGTGGATAAAGGCGCGGGTTTGCCCGCCCGTGCCATGGACGGTCAGCGGATATCCAATGGCCGCTTGGATTAGGAACCGGTTGAGAACCGTGCCGTAATCGCCGTCGTAGTCAAAGCGATTGATCAATTGCTCGTCGCGGCGCGTCTGTTCGGTGTGTGTGCCCCAGACGATGCCCTGATGCAGGTCGGTAATCCGCAGCCCGTCATTCTGCGCGTAGAACTGAAACAGGATCTGATCGAGCGACTTCGTCATGTGATAGACTGAGCCGGGCTTCGTCGGATACAGGATTTCCAGTTCCTTTTTCTCGCCCTCTAGGTTCTCGATCTCGACGTCCAGATACCCCTCGGGGATTGCGGCGCCGACACTCGAATAGCCGTACACACCCATGGTGCCAAGGTGAACGATATGTGGGTCTATTCCGGATTCTACAACTGCCGCCAATAGGTTATGGGTTGCGCTTACGTTATTGTTGACCGTGTAGACCTTGTGACGATCGGTTTTCATCGAATAGGGTGCGGCGCGCTGTTCGGCAAAGTGGATGATCGCGTCAGGCTTGTTTTCGACCAGCCAGGATTTCAGGCGCTCGTATTCTTTGGCCAGATCCAGAAGGTGGAAGCGCAGAGTCTTGCCTGTGACTTCTTTCCAAATCCGGCAGCGCTCTTGGATCGAGTCCATGGGTGTCAGCGACTGGACCCCGAGCTCTGTGTCGATCCAGCGGCGCGACAGGTTGTCGATGATGTGCACTTCGTGCCCCAAATCGGACAGATGCAGCACTGTGGGCCATCCTACGAAACCGTCTCCGCCTAGAACCGCGATTTTCATATGAACCTCATTTCGGACGTAATTATCAGATTTCAAATCATTATCTGAGGTAAGCCTAGCATTTGTGACGCAAAGACAAAGCTATTGTGACAGTGCAAAAGAGAGGGTCACAGAAAAATGAAAAAAGCCGCCTCAAAGGGCGGCTTCATCTCTTGGCAGAGTCTTGATTTGAGAGGCGCGATTAGCTGCCCCAGCTGCGCACTTGACCGCAATCCATGTGAACGAAGTTGGAGCGGCTGTATTTGCCAACACCGCCTGCATTACAGGCTGCCGCAGCTTTGGCCATCTGGCTGACCGAGCGCGAGGCAAGACGCAGGTCAGCAGCCTGACCGCGCATGTGCAGCGAATTTTTTGCCACGCCAGAGGAGCGCGACCGCAGCATGTTGTTGGTCTTCGGGCTGCGGTAGCCCGACAGCATCATGTAGGGCTCGCTCACGTCCATCAGACGGTGCGCCGCAGACATGATGTCTACTGTACGTGCATCGATGGTCTTGACCTGATTGGTCCGCCAATCGCGCATGAAATAGTTAATCTCGTCGAGGGCTTCGGGAATATACTCCCCATCGACCCAGTAGATCGTATTGATCTTCTCGCCAGTGCGGCCAGAATACATTTGAACACGACGTACGTCGCCCGACCCACGAAGGAAGCCGAAAGCGTTAGAGTAGGTAGGGGCGGCGGCCACAGCAGTCGCAGCGAAAGCCTGTAGCAACCCACGTCGAGTCACATTCGTGATCGTCATTATGCCTGTCCCATTCGTCTTGTTCCGCAGTTTCGCGGATTTTTGATCCATCCCCAGATGTGCGCACTTTATGACATATCTGCCGAAACACACCAAGGCTCGAATCCAATTGGTTCCATACTGATATCACCAATTGGCATTTTTCCGCTCAACACCCCCCGATTGTGACCCAAAGTATACAAAGCTTGGTTAATTCCATTCCCCAGTATTGATTGGTTCTTTTGTGAATGGACAAAGCCTGTCAGGACACGATGATTGATGTGAACATTTTCAGAACTGCAAAGGACGTGCCATGCTTTCCTTAATGGCTAAAAAACTAATGCGGATACAGCTTATCGTTGTTGTGATCGCTTTTGTCTTTGCGAGTGTCGGGGCACCTGCGCAGGCGCAGAGTGCAGCAATAAAACAAGCTATTGCCGAGGCCTCTGTCGGGGACGAGGACATCGCATCCTTTTATCGTGAAACGGATTTTGAGCCGATCTGGCTTGGCCGTGGTAAGAACAAGCGCCGGCTTCAGGCTCTGTTCGAAGCGCTGGAAACCAGTGGGAACCACGGGCTCCCGACTGCCAGCTATAAAGTTGATGCGCTGCGCAACGACATCGCCAATGCGACGACTGCGCGGCAAGCAGGTGCGGTCGAAGTCGCAATCAGCGAGACGTTTTTGAAGTATGCGCGCGATCTGCAGACCGGTGTTCTGGTCCCGCAGCGGATCGATTCCCTGATTGTGCGGGAAATCCCGTACCGCGCGCGCGTGTCATACCTGACCTCGCTGGTGAAATCGTCGCCGCGTCCGTTCTTCCGCGCTTTGGCGCCTCAAACCCAAGAGTATAACCGCTTGTTCGGTGTCAAAGCCGATCTGGAGCGTCAGGTGGGCTTGGGCGATTGGGGCCAGAAGGTCCCTGGCGCGCTGAAACCGGGCGCGACTGGCAACAGCGTGGCCATCCTGCGCAACCGTCTGCAAGCCATGGGCTATTTGGGGCGCAGCGCGACCAGCACCTATGATCCCTCCATTCAGCAGGCGGTTCAGGTGTTCCAAATGGATCATGGCTTGACCGCTGACGGTGTGGCAGGACCCGCCACCATCGAAGAGATTAACAAGTCAGCTGCAGAGCGTTTGGCCTCGGTCATCGTTGCGATGGAGCGAGAGCGTTGGCTGAACAAAGAACGCGGCAAACGCCATGTTCTGGTGAACCTGACTGACTTCACGGCCAAGATCATCGACAACGACAAAATCACGTTCGAGACCCGCTCGGTGATCGGTGCGAAATCCCTTGACCGCCGGACGCCCGAGTTCAGCGATGTGATGGAGCATATGGTCATCAATCCGACCTGGAACGTGCCGCGCTCGATCACAGTCAAAGAATACCTGCCGATGCTGCAGAAGAACCCCAACGCCGTCGGTCACCTGAACCTGATCGACAGCCGCGGCCGCGTTGTTCCGCGCTCGGCGGTGAACTTTGCCCAGTACTCGGGCAAGACCTTTCCCTTCCGCTTGAAAGAGCCGCCGAGCCAAGGCAACGCGCTGGGTTTGGTGAAATTCATGTTCCCGAACCCCTATAATATCTATCTTCATGATACTCCGGCCAAGAGCCTGTTTGGGCGCGAAGTGCGGGCCTATTCCCATGGCTGCGTGCGTCTGCACAAGCCCTTTGACTTCGCCTACGCCTTGCTGGCCAAGCAGGAAGCCGACCCGCAGGGCTACTTCCAGAGCGTTCTGAGCACGGGCCGCGAGACCACGGTTCCGTTGAAGGAACCTGTGCCGGTACACATTATATACAGGACCGCATTCACGTCGGCCAAAGGACACGTGCAATACCGCCGCGATGTCTATGGGCGTGACGCCGCGATCTGGCGCGCGTTGGAGCAGCGGGGGGTGGTACTGCGCGGCATTCAGGGCTAGATCAAATCCCGGACTAGGCCGGGAGGCACTGAATGACGACCTTTACTCTTGCCGAAATCGCCGCCGCCTTGGGCGTGGATGCTCAGGGCGACGGCTCTTTGACCATTACGCGGGTTGCCGAACCTGCGTCGGCCACGAGCGCTGATCTGGCGTTGGCCATGAAACCCGAATTTGCGGATCAGATATCAGCGGGCGCTGCTCAGGCGGCGTTGCTGTGGCAAGGTGCAGATTGGCAAAGCTATGGTCTGAAGGGCGCGATCCTCATGGACCGACCGCGCTATGGCATGTCCAAGCTGTCCGCCATGATGGACGCGGGGCAGGGCTATGCACCCGGCATTCACCACACAGCCATCATTGACCCGACTGCACAGATCGGCGCGGATGCCAGCGTGGGGCCGTTCTCTATTATTGGTGCGGGTTCGGTGATCGGCGACAACGCCGTCATCGCCAGCCACGTAACCATTGCACCGCGTGTGTCGATCGGAGCTGACGCCCTGATCCATCCCGGTGTCCGCATCATGGCCGATACGCGGATCGGCGAACGTGTGATCCTGCACGGGAACGTGGTGATCGGGGGCGACGGCTTCTCCTTTGTCACGCCCGAGAAGTCGGCGGTCGAACAGGTTCGCGATACCCTTGGCGACAGCAGTGGGACCCGAGCGCAGGCGTGGGCGCGGATCCATTCCCTTGGTGGGGTCGAAATCGGCGACGACGTTGAGGTTGGCGCGAACTCGACCATCGACCAAGGGTCCGTGCGGGCAACCCGCGTGGGCAGCGGTACCAAGATCGATAACCTTGTTCAGGTGGGCCACAACGTCGTCATTGGCACAGACTGTCTGCTCTGCGCGCAGGCAGCGGTGGCGGGGTCGACCGTGATCGGGAACAACTGTGTGCTTGGCGGCAAATCCGGCGTCGCGGACAACATCAAGATCGGCGACAACGTGGTGATCGGCGCGGCTTCGGCAGTTTTGTCGAACGTTCCTGCGGGTCGTGCTATGCTCGGCTATCCGGCGGTCAAGATGGACACCCATGTCGAGACATACAAAGCCCTGCGTAGATTGCCGCGCCTCTTGCGCGAATTTGCAGAGCTTAAGAAAACTGTTTCAAAAGACGGGTTAAGTGGCTAAATCGCCATAATGCCAACGAGAAGGGTAAACCCATGACCGTGAAGGATAAAGTTATCGCAATCATCGCCGAGCAGGCCGTTTTGGAGCCGTCGGACGTGACCATGGATAGCACCCTAGAGGACCTTGGGATCGACAGCATGGGTCTGGTCGAGAGCATTTTTGCCATCGAAGAAGCCTTTGATATCTCGGTTCCGTTCAACGCCAACGATCCCTCGGAAAGCGACTTTGACATCAGTTCTGTCCAGGCAATCGTGGACGCAGTTGAAAAATTGGTTGCGGAGCAGTCGTGAGACGCGTCGTCATCACCGGCGCGGGCACGATTAACCCGCTTGGCGCGGACGTGCCCAAGACTATGGAAGCCATGCGCGAAGGCCAGTGTGGCATCGCAGAGCTGGACATCCGCGATCTGGATCGGCTGGCCATCCGCATTGGCGGCCAAATTTTAGACTACCACCCCGAGGATCGCTGGAACCGCCAGCAGATCGCGCTGTACGACCGCTACACCCAATTCGCGATGATCGCGGCGGAAGAGGCGCTGAAGCAGTCAGGTCTGACCTTTACCGGTGATCTGGCCGCGCGATCTGGCGTGGTGCTAGGGACGGCAGGCGGCGGCTTGCAGACTTCGGACGAGAATTACCGCACCGTCTACGAAGAGGGCAAAAACCGCGTTCACCCCTTTGTCGTGCCCAAGTTGATGAACAATGCTGCGGCCAGCCACATTTCGATGGCCCATAACCTAAAGGGTCCGTCTTACACCGTGGCGACTGCCTGTGCGAGTTCGAACCACGCCATGGGCCAAGCCTTTCACATGGTGCGCGCAGGGATGTCGGATGTGATGATCACAGGCGGCTCGGAATCGATGTTGTGCTTTGGTGGCCTGAAGGCGTGGGAAGGGCTGCGTGTCATGTCCAAAGACGCTTGCCGCCCGTTCTCTGCAAACCGCAATGGCATGGTTCAGGGCGAAGGTGCAGCGATCTTTGTGTTCGAAGAATACGAACATGCGAAGAAAAGAGGCGCGGATATTCTGTGTGAAGTCAGTGGCTTTGCGATGACCTCTGACGCGGGCGATATCGTGATGCCGTCCAAGCAGGGTGCAGCACGAGCGATTTCTGGGGCTCTGGCGGATGGCAAAATAGACAAATCGCAGGTCGGTTACATCAACGCGCACGGCACTGGCACAGCAGCGAATGACAAAACCGAATGCGCGGCAGTTGCGGATGTTTTTGGCCATCACGCGGACGAATTGATGATCTCTTCGACCAAATCCATGCATGGGCACCTGATTGGCGGCACCGGCGCGGTGGAGCTCTTGGCGTGCATCATGGCGCTGCGGGATGGCATCATTGCGCCGACCATAGGCTACGAGGAGCCCGATCCGGAATGTGCGCTCGACGTCGTTCCGAACGAGTCCCGCGAGGCCAACGTTGACGTGGTCCTGTCAAACGCCTTCGCCTTCGGAGGATTGAATGCCGTGTTGGCGCTGCGCAAGCACTGAGCCGGAGACAACGCTCAACAAAAAAGGCCGCCGAAATGAGGCGGCCTTTTTGTTTGCGTGAGACTGTCAAATCAGCGCGCGGGGATCGCGTCAAAGGCGCTGGTGAAGCCCGACAGCGACATGGTCAAGGTGACCTGCTGGTCCGGTGCAACACGGGGCACGATGACGAGGCTGGCTTCTTTACCCTTTTTGAAAGCGTCCAGTTCCGCTGCAGTAAAGCCGATCTGCGCAAAGCAGCCTTGCTGGGTGCAGAAGCGGAAGGGGTATTTCTTGGCTGCGCCGCCATCGACCGAGATCATCAATTGCTCGGTTAGCAACGTCTCAAGCGGCGTCGCGATGGTTGCGCCAGCGGCCGCGGCCTGACCTTCGGGAAGCTTGAACAGGCTGACTTCGGCCACGGTGTTGCCCTCGCCATCGTCGAGCATCTGGTTCATTTCACAGGGATCTTGCTCTTGCTCGGTCCGCAGGCAGCGCACAATCCAGTCACCGCTGGTTTCGGCGTCGTAGGTTGTTCCCAGAGCGTTGCCCTGCTCTGCGACCTCGGTGCCCAGATCGACATCAGCCGCAGGGGCTGCGTCGTCCTGCGCCAGTGCAGGCGTTCCCAGAGCGAGAATGGTGGCAAGAGTTAGGCTCAGATAGTGCTTGGGCATTTGTTTCCCCAGTGTCTCAAATTTCTTTGGCAAATGCCTAACACGGGTTGGCGTCTGATGGCAGTCCGGATTCTATGAAAATAATCGTGAAGGCAGGATGTTGCGGGCAATTAAAGATGACCCTGTCGTGCAGAAAATAAGAAAGGAGACCGTAGGCCTCCTTTCATTTTTTGCTCCCTGTCGGACTGGCCGACTTAGTAATTGACCGAACGCTACGAAGTCCTCTCGGGATCGTCAACAGATAAACTTCAGTTATCTTCAACAATCTTTTTCTTGATATCAAAACGCGAAAAAAGCCGCGCCTTTTCAAGGGCGCGGCCAGTTCAACAGGGAGGAAATGTGCCCTTCATCACGACACAACCCAATGCTGGCACCAGTTGGTTAACGCTGTATTGTCGGACCGTACCCAAGGGAGTTTCGGCATGTTGGATGGCATTTTTGTTGGTGGTGGTGGTTTAGAATACGGTGAGGCGCAACAACTTGTGCTGAAATATGCAAATAGGCACGGGCTTATCGCCGGCGCGACAGGCACGGGCAAGACTGTGACCGTGCAGATTCTGGCGCAGGCCTTTTCTGATGCCGGTGTTCCGGTCTTTGTGTCGGACGTCAAAGGCGATCTGTCCGGCCTTGGCGCGGCGGGGGCGGAAACGCACAAATTGCATGCACCGTTTATGGAACGCGCGCAGAAAATCGGGCTCGACCTGACCTACAGCGCGGCACCCGTCACATTCTGGGATCTGTGGGGGCAGCAAGGTCACCCCGTGCGCGCAACCGTGGCCGAGATGGGCCCATTGCTCTTGTCGCGGATGCTTGACTTGACCGAGGTGCAAGAGGGCGTGCTGAACATCGCGTTCCGAATTGCAGACGAGCAAGGGTTGCCGCTGCTAGACTTGGACGATCTGCGGACGATGCTGGTTTGGCTAGGGGACAACCGGTCAGAGATTTCCATGCGGTACGGCAACATCTCTCCGGCGAGTGTGGGCGCGATCCAGCGGTCTATTCTGATGCTCGAGAATGAGGGAGCGTCTGGCTTCTTCGGCGAGCCTGCGCTGGAACTGGCTGATCTGATGCGCATGGATAACACGGGGCGCGGAGCGGTGAATATTCTGGCCTCTGACCGCTTGATGCAGGCACCGCGCCTCTATGCGACGTTCCTGTTCTGGCTATTGTCGGAACTCTTCGAAGAGTTGCCAGAGGTCGGCGATCCGGACAAGCCAAAGCTGGTGTTCTTTTTCGACGAGGCGCATCTTCTGTTCGACGGCACGCCCAAAGCCCTGGTGGACAAGGTCGAGCAGGTGGCGCGGCTGATCCGGTCCAAAGGTGTTGGCGTTTACTTTATCACGCAGCATCCGGCCGACATCCCCGAGGATATTCTGGGCCAGCTTGGCAACCGGATCCAGCACGCCCTGAGGGCCTTTACCGCGCGGGACAAAAAGAACCTAAAGCTGGCCGCCGAGACCTATCGCGAGAACCCAGCCTTTAGCGTCGAAGAAGCGATCCGCGAGGTCGGAGTCGGCGAGGCGGTGACTTCGTTTTTGGAGAAAAAGGGCGTGCCGGGGATGTCAGAGCGAACGTTGATCCGTCCGCCGTCTTCGCGCATCGGACCCTTGACCGTGGCGGAGCGAGGCGCGCTGATAGCCGCGTCACCCATGTCGGCCAAATACGATCAAGCCGTGGACCGCGAGAGCGCCCATGAAATCCTGACCAAGCGGGCGGACGCCGCGGCGGCGGCTGCAGCACAGGCCGAGGCCCAAGAAGATCAGGTCGAAGCTCAAGAGCGGGAATACCGCACTGCGCGGCGCTATACGGGATCGCGGGTCAGCCGGTCGACTTCCAAGCGCATGAGCCGCGATGATAGCTTTAGTGGCGCGCTGACAGAGGCGTTGGTCAAAGAACTGAAGGGCACCACGGGGCGGCGGATTGTCCGCGGTATCCTTGGCGGGCTGTTCAAAGCCCGCTAGACCGCAGGTCCTGAAAAGAGAAAGGGCGCTCTGATCAGAGCGCCCTTGTACCTTATTTCTCAGGCAGCAAGCCGCGCGGGCTAAACCTGAGCATCACCAGCATCACAAGCCCCATGGTCAGCAAACGCATATGCGCAGCGGATGCCAGCAGGTGCTCGCGCAGAGCATTGCCAGGCTCCATGCCAGCGGTCACGAGCTCCATCAGCCAGCGGCCAAAGGGTTCGACCTGCACCCAAAGGAACCAGATCAGGAACCCCCCGAGCACCGCGCCCAGGTTGTTGCCCGACCCGCCCACGATCACCATCACCCAAATCAGGAAGGTGTAGCGCAGGGGCTGATAGGTGCCCGGTGTCAACTGTCCGTCCAGCGTGGTCATCATCGCACCCGCCAGGCCGCAGATCGCAGAGCCGAGGATGAAGATTTGCAAATGGCGACGGGTCACGTTTTTGCCCATCGCGCGGGCGGCGTCTTCGTTATCGCGGATCGCGCGCATCATCCGTCCCCAAGGGCTGTGCAGCGAGCGCTGCATCAGGAACAGGATGATCAGCAGTACGATGGTGAACAGAACGCTATACCCCAGCTTGACGTAGAGCGTTGACGCGGTCACTGGGTCCAGCCCGAACGACGCTGCCTTTTCCACAAAGGACGGATCGGCTTGCAGATCAATCTCGTAGGGCAGCGGACGCGGCAGACCGTTTACGTTTTTCACACCGCGCGCCAGCCAGTCTTCGTTCTTCATGATCGCGATCATGATCTCGGCAATGCCAAGGGTCGCGATGGCCAGATAGTCGCTGCGCAGACCCAAAGCGGTTTTGCCGATAATCCACGCGGCGCCCGCAGCCAGCAAACCGCCCACAGGCCACGCCAACAGAACGGGCAGGCCAAGGCCGCCGAGGTATCCCTCTAGGGCGGGGTTCACCTTTTCGATGGCGTCGCGCGCAGGATCAAACAGACTGCGGTAGATGGCAAATCCTGCGATCAGCAGAACCCAAGTCACGACAGCGCGCAGGTTGCCTTGGGGCATGCGCGAGCGCACCAAGATCACAGCTGCCAAAGAAAGCGCCCCAACCAGAAGTGCGACCCAAATGTTGACGCCTCCAGCCGCCCAAGCGGCCGGTACGGGCGGCATGGACACGAGCACAGTCGCCAGACCGCCAAGCCCGACAAATCCCATGATCCCGACGTTAAACAGGCCCGCAAAGCCCCATTGCAGGTTCACGCCCATCGCCATGATCGCACTGATCAGACCCATGTTCAGAATGCCAAGCGCCGAGTTCCAGCTTTGGAAAAAGCCGGTGCCAAGGATCAGCACCGCCACCAGACCGAACAGCGCGGTTGTTTTCACGGTGTCGTTCATACCGATTTCCCCTTGAACAGGCCGGTGGGCTTGAACAGCAACACCACCACCAGAATGACAAAGCTGACAGCGAATTTGTAATCGACCGCCAAGAGCTGCATCAGCCCATCGGGCGCCAGCGATTCAGGCAGCATGTAACCCGCGGCCTTTTTCCATGCATAGGTGATGGTCACCTCGGAGAAGGCGATGACAAAACCACCCGCGATTGCGCCCAAAGGACTGCCCAAGCCGCCCACAATGGCAGAAGCAAAAATCGGCAGCAGGAGCTGGAAATACGTGAAGGGTTTGAAGCTCTTGTCGAGGCCATAGAGCACACCTGCGACCGTGGCCAAAGCCGCCACGAGGATCCACGTCACAGCAACCACCCGCTCGGGGTTGATCCCTGACAGCAATGCCAGATCTTCGTTGTCCGAATAGGCGCGCATGGATTTGCCGGTGCGTGTGTGGTTCAGGAACCAGAACAGAGCGGCTACGACCAACACTGCGGTCACGACCGTCAGTCCTTGGGAGGTTTTGATCGCCAAGCCTTCGTCCAGACCGGTCATCTTCTTGAAATCTCGCGCGCCGATGATGAAGCGTTCGCCATCCGCAAACCGCTGGTCATCGGGCCCGATGATAAAACGCACCAGACCGTTCATCACAAACATCACGCCCATGGACACGATCACCAGAATGACCGGTTTGGCCTTTTGTTTGCGATAGAATTTGTAAACCACGCGGTCCGTCCACAGCACCAGCGCCGCCGTCACCGCAATACTAAAGGGCAGGGCCAGCAGCGCCGTGGGCAGCGGCCCAAGCGAGACACCCCAGCTCTGCAGAAGCCACGTCACCAGCACCGTCACCATCGTGCCAAAGGCCATGGTGTCCCCGTGGGCAAAGTTCGAGAACCGTAGGATGCCATAGATCAGCGTGACCCCCAGCGCCCCGAGCGCCAACTGACTGCCATAGGCAATGGCGGGCACGAACACGAAGTTCGCAAGCAGGACGAGTGTATTCAGGATGTCCATCTCAGCCCCCCAAGAAAGATTTGCGGACTTGCGGATCGGCCAGCAATTCCTTGCCCGTACCGGTATGGGCATTCGCGCCCTGCACCAGAACATAGCCTTTGTCCGCGATTTCAAGTGCTTGTCGGGCGTTCTGTTCCACCATCAAAATGGAAATACCCGTGCGCGCCACCTCAATAATCCGGTCAAAAAGCTCGTCCATCACGATGGGGCTCACACCTGCCGTCGGCTCGTCCAGCATCAAAAGCTTGGGTTGGGTCATAAGCGCGCGGCCCACGGCCACCTGCTGACGCTGACCGCCGGACAGCTCGCCCGCATGCTGGTTGCGCTTCTCTTTCAGGATCGGGAACAGATCATAGACCTGCTCCATGGTGTCCGCGAAATCATCTTTGCGCAGAAAAGCTCCCATCTCGAGGTTCTCTTCCACGCTCATGGAGGTAAAGATGTTGTGCGTCTGCGGGACAAAGCCCATGCCCTTGGCCACGCGGGCCTGCGGGCTCAGGGTGCGAATATCCTCACCATCAAACATCACCGAACCGGAATGCACGTTCAGCATGCCGAACACAGCCTTCATCGCGGTCGATTTGCCTGCGCCGTTCGGGCCCACGATCACAGCAATCTCGCCGCGATCCACCTCAATCGACACACCATGCAAAATGTCCGGCCCGCGCCCGTAGCCACCAACCATGTCGGTTGCACTCAAAAAGGACGAAGTCACAACGCGCCCCTTTCATCTTTGTCAAAATACCCTCGGGGGGAGTCGATGCCGCGCATCGACGGGGGGCAGACGGCCCCCCAGCTACGCAAGCCGCTCATGCGCCCACCTGATCTTTGTTCTTCAGGCCCGTGCCCAGATAGGCCTCGATCACCTGTTCATTGGACTTGATCTCTTCGATCGTGCCCTCGGCCAGCTTCTTGCCCTCGGCCATGATAATTACGGGGTCACACAGGCGCCCGATGAAATCCATGTCATGTTCAATCACGCAGAAGGTATAGCCCTTTTCCTGGTTTAACCGGATAATCGCGTCGCCGATGGTGTTCAAGAGCGTGCGGTTCACGCCCGCGCCGACCTCGTCCAGAAACACGATCTTGGCGTCCACCATCATAGTGCGGCCGAGTTCGAGCAGCTTTTTCTGACCGCCCGACAGGTTACCGGCCTTTTCGTCAGCCACGTGGGTGATGGTCAGAAACTCCAGAACCTCGTCCGCTTTGCGGCGCAGGGCTTCTTCTTCGCGGGCAATCTTGCCGCGCTGGAACCAGCTGTTCCACAGGTTTTCGCCCGTTTGCGCAGGGGGAACCATCATCAGGTTTTCGCGCACGGTCATTGAACTAAACTCGTGGGCAATCTGGAACGTCCGAAGCAGCCCCTTGGCGAACAGCTCATGGGGCGGCAGGCCTGTAATGTCCTCGCCATCCAAGTAAACTTTACCCGACGTTGGGGGCAACGCGCCCGCAATCACATTGAACAAGGTGGACTTGCCCGCGCCGTTCGGCCCGACCAATCCCGTAATTGACCCTTTGGCAATCTCGAGCGAGGCCCCATCCACCGCGCGGAATCCGCCAAAATGTCTGTGCAGGTTTTCAACCCGTATCACGGTGTGTTTTCTCCGTGCTTATTTTCCAAGCGTTGGCGCTTTGTCATAAAAGCACAGCCCGGACAAGCCGGGCTGCACTAAGTAACGTTAGGTAACGATTAGCGAATGTTCTCGGTCTCGTAGGCGCCACCAGTGATCACGTATTCACGGTAGGTGCCAGCCGCTTCGCCGGGGCCGATGAGTTCGACGTTGGTTGCGCCGACGTAGTCGATGTCGCCGCCATTCGCCAGGATCTCCAGCGCTTTGCCCAGTTCGCCGGGCAGGATGGGCTCGCCAGGTGCGTTCGCCACTTCCAGCAGCTTGGACGCTGCTGCAGCCGAGGTTGCCTCGCCGCCTGCTGCCATCGCCAGAGCGATCAGCGCCGCTGCGTCATAGCTTTCGCGGGTGTAGGCGCCTTCGGGGTTGATGTCCGCGTCAACCGCCATAGCGGCAAAGGCTGTTGTGCCTTCGCCTTCGGACCACGGAACCGCACCGAACGAGCCTTCCATGTCGTCACCCAGATCAGCAACCAGCTGGTCGCCGTACATGCCGTCACCCAGCATGAAGGTGTCGAATGCACCGGTGTCGAGCGCGCCTTGGATCACGCCGCGGCCGCCTTGGTCGGTGTAGCCCAGCACGACCAGAACGTCGCCACCCGCCGAGGCCAGCGCGCCAACTTCGGCCGAGTAGTCGGCTTTGCCGTCTTCGTGGGGTGCGTTGATGGTGACGGTGCCGCCGGCTTCTTCGTAGGCTGCGATAAAGCTATCGCTCAGGCCCTTGCCGTAGTCGTTGTTGGTGTAGGTGACGGCGACTTCCTTGATGTCCTTGTCCATCAGGATGTCCGACAGAACAACGCCCTGACGCGCATCCGACGGAGCAGTACGGAAGAACAGGCCGTTATCTTCGACAGTCGACAGGCCGGGGCTGGTGGCCGAGGGCGAGACCATGACGATGCCGTTGGGCACAGCCACGTTGGTCAGGATCGCGCCTGTCACGCCCGAGCAGTCCGCGCCCATGATCGCGGCCACACCATCCGAGGTGATCAGGCGTTCAGCGGCTGCGGTTGCGCCTGCGGCGTCAACACAGGTCGAATCTGCGCGCACAGCTTCGAGCATCTTGCCACCCAGCAGACCGCCAGCGTCGTTGATTTCTTTCATCGCGAGTTCGGCCGAGTCTGCCATCGCGGGGGTCAGGGATTCGATAGGCCCGGTAAAGCCCAGAATAACGCCCATTTTGACAGTTTCGCCGTGGCCTTCGGCCATCGCCGCACCTGCGGTCAGAGCGGTGGCCGCAGTGGCCAGCAGAAGCTTTTTCATTGATTTTTCTCCCAGTTGGAACGCGTTGTCCGGTGCGAAGCCTAGGACGGCTTTATGGAAAAAGAAAGAGGTGAAGCGACGGCACCTCCTGACCCTTTGATACACGCAATCGTCAGCCCAGAGACCGTTCAGCCATGCTAGGTCTTACGTAAAGGAGGACACTATGCGCCGATCCATTTTAGCTTTGACGATTTGCCTAGCGGGGGCCGCCCATGCGGCGCCCGAGATTACACCCGTGGCGCGCGGTTTTGATGCGCCGTGGGCTGTGGGTTTTCTGCCCGATGGTGGCATTCTAATAACCGAAAAGGCAGGAGATTTGATCCTGCTGTCGGATGGCACCGCCACGCGCATCGGCGGATTGCCCCAAATCCGCGAGATCGGGCAGGGCGGACTCTTGGATGTCATGGTGCCGCGGGACTTTGCTGACAGCCGAGAGATTTTTCTGAGCTACGCCAAGAATTTATCAAGCGGTCAAGGAACGGCGCTGGCGCGCGGTATTCTGGCCGATGGCGCGACGGAATTGACGGACGTGAAGGACCTGTTCGTCATGACCGCAGGCAGCAGCGGTGGGAACCACTTTGGCAGTCGGATCGTCGAAGCCACCGATGGGACGCTGTTCTTGACGATTGGCGAACGTGGCGATGCGGACTTGGCGCAGGATTTGAACCGTCACAACGGTAGCGTCATTCGGATCAATCGGGATGGCTCGGTTCCAGAGGACAACCCCTTCGTCGGGCAATCGGGCGTGCAGCCGGAAATCTACAGTTACGGACATCGCAATCCGCAGGGCGCGGCGCTGGATGCCCAAGGCAATCTGTGGGTGGACGAACACGGCGCACGGGGTGGCGACGAGATTAACCGGATCAAGCGCGGTGCAAACTACGGTTGGCCGGTCATTTCCTATGGCCGCCACTATAGCGGGGCCAGAATCGGCGAGGGCACTGCCAAAGACGGCATGGAGCAGCCCGAGTTCTACTGGGACCCCTCTATCGCACCCAGCGGGATGGCGATTTACAGCGGTACACTGAATGACGAATGGAAGGGGGACTTCCTCGTCGGGTCGCTTAAGTTCGACATGATCGCCCGCGTTGATGCAGACACGATGCAAGAGGTCGAGCGCATCCAGACCCCCGAAACCATGCGCGTGCGCGACGTGGTCGAGGGGCCGGATGGCGCGATCTATTTCTTGTCAGAGATTAACGGGACACTCTATCGGCTTGAACCGTAGAGGTTATTCCAGATCCGCAGGCTCCTCGTTGCGGCGCGTGCCTTGGCTGCCGCGCTCGCGATAGGGCGTGGTTTCATAATGCGCGCGATAGCACTTGGAAAAATGCGAGGGGCTGGCAAAGCCGCAGGCCAGCGCCACGTTAATCACGCTCATGTCGGTCTGCATCAACAGGTTACGGGCCTTGGACAGTCGCAGTTCCATGTAATAGCGCTTGGGGCTGCGGTTCAGATAGCGGCGGAACAGTCGTTCCAGCTGGCGCGTGGACATCCCCACATCCTTGGCCAAAATGGCGGGGCTGATGGGCTCCTCGATGTTCTTTTCCATCATCTGGATGACTTGCGACAGCTTCGGGTGGCGCACGCCGATGCGGGTGGGGATCGATAGGCGCTGGGTGTCGCGGTCCGTCCGGATCGAGCTGTAGATCAGCTGGTCGGCCACCGCGTTCGACAAATCTTCGCCGTGATCGTCTGCAATAATTTTCAGCATCAAGTCGATCGAGGCAGTGCCACCAGCCGCTGTGATCCGGTTTCCATCCACCACAAAGACCGATTTGGTCAGATCAACCTCGTCAAACTCCTCGGTGAAGCTGTCCTGATTCTCCCAGTGAATGGTCGCGCGCTTGCCATCCAGCAGGCCCGCCTTGGCCAGAACGTAAGAGGCCGTACAAAGCCCGCCGACGGGGGCACCGCGGCGGGCTTCTTTCCGCAACCAGCTCAGCAAGCGCTTGGTCGTCGACTTCTGAACTTCGACGCCGCCACACACCAGAATGGTGGAATCGCGGGGCAGGTCCTCGAGGTCGGAATCCAGCTTGAACTCAACTCCAGCAGAGCTGGTAACGGTACCACCGCCTTCGCCAACCAGAGTCCACGTATAGATTTGCTTGTCCGCCATACGGTTGGCAATGCGCAGACCTTCGACCACCGAAGTGAAGGCCATCAGCGTAAACCGGTCGAGCAGGGCAAAGACAAAATGTCTGGGTTTGTTGCCCGCATTTTCGATCGGGATAACGAGTCTTTCCGTCTGGGCCATGCCAGCGCTCCGTCATAGGCGTGGGGCGGACGTGACATCCGCCAAATTTTAAGGGGCCATTTCGACCAGTCTGAAACCCGACGTCAAGGGTCTTTGGCAAAACGGTTATGGCCATCGCTTTTCTGGTTATGTATAGCGGTTGCACTTTTCACATCTCATAAGCGGAGAGAGAGATGACCGAGTGGAGCAAATCGACCTGGCGCAACCTGCCCCGAGTGCAGATGCCTGAGTATACCGATTCTGCCGCCCTGGCGGCTGCAGAGGCCAAACTCTCTTCGTATCCACCCTTGGTTTTTGCCGGAGAGGCCCGCAAGCTGAAGGCCGAGCTGGCCAAAGCAGGTCGCGGCGAAGCGTTCCTGCTGCAGGGTGGCGATTGCGCAGAGAGCTTCCAGCAGTTCAGCGCGGACCTGATCCGTGACACCTTCAAGGTGATGCTGCAGATGGCGATGGTTCTGACTTACGGCGCCAAGGTGCCCGTGGTCAAAGTTGGCCGCATGGCGGGCCAGTTTGCGAAGCCGCGCTCGGCCCCGACCGAGGTCAAGGATGGCGTGGAGTTGCCCAGCTACCGTGGCGACATCATCAACGATCTGGATTTCACGCCGGAATCGCGCATCCCGAACCCGAACAAGATGCTTGAGGCCTACACTCAGGCGGCGGCGACGCTGAACCTGCTGCGCGCGTTCTCGAGCGGCGGTTACGCCGACGTAAACGAAGTGCACAGCTGGACCCTTGGTTTTACAGAAGGCGAGAAGGCCGAGAAATACCGCGCCATGGCGACCCGCATCAGCGACGCGCTGGACTTCATGAAGGCCGCAGGCGTGGACAGCAGCCAGCAGCACACCCTGCAGAGTGTGGATTTCTACACCAGCCACGAGAGCCTGCTGCTTGAGTACGAAGAAGCGCTGACCCGCGTGGATTCGACCAGCGGCAAATGGCTGGCTGGTTCCGGCCACATGCTGTGGATCGGCGACCGTACCCGTCAGCCTGACGGGGCGCATGTGGAATTCTTGCGCGGCGTTCAGAACCCGATCGGCCTAAAGTGCGGCCCGACCACGACTGCCGAAGATCTGAAGGTCCTGCTGAACAAGCTGAACCCCCAGAACGAAGCGGGCCGTCTGACTCTGATCGCACGTTTTGGCGCCGGCGCCGTTGGTGATCACCTGCCGCGTCTGATCAAGGCCGTTCAGGAAGAGGGGGCAAACGTCGTTTGGTCCTGTGACCCGATGCACGGAAACACCACCAAATCGTCGACCGGCTACAAGACCCGCGCCTTCAACAGCGTGTTGAACGAGGTCAAAGAGTTCTTCGCGATCCACAAAGCCGAGGGCACCATCCCCGGCGGCGTGCATTTCGAGATGACCGGCGCAGACGTGACTGAGTGTACCGGCGGTGTTCGCGCTGTCACCGACGAGGATCTGTCGGATCGCTACCACACCGCTTGCGACCCGCGCCTGAACGCATCGCAATCGCTGGAGCTCGCGTTCCTCGTGGCCGAAGAGCTGTCGAAGCGCAACGCAGAGCAGGCAGCCGCCGCGCTGGCCAGCTAAAGGCCATGGGGCGGTTAGTCCGCCCCACCGTCGATCAATTCGAAGCCGGTCCCGAGCGGGGCCGGTTTTTCTATTTTTGGGGGGTGCACCGCGCCGCACAACGCATCGGTCGAGGCATGATCCAGCCGGAACCGTTTGGTTGGGCCGCTGCCATCATCGGCGACAAGACAGCCTAAGATACGGCTCGCATCGCCCAAATCCGACAGCATCGGCCATAGGTTCATGCGGTAGTTACCCGTGGCGGACCATCCGGCAGACAGCCGCATCTGCAGGATCGCAGGGCGCTGAAAACATTCTTCAATCAATCCGCTCAGCTGGTTACGATAGGGCATCTCGAACAGGGCAGACAGGGGCATTCCCCGCAGGTCCATGCCAAGAACGTCGCACAAGACACTGCCACACAACCGAAATCGGACGTGGCCCGTACCGATCCGCTCTAGCAAGAAGACCTTGTCCAGATGGTCAGCCATATCCTTGGGTCGCAGATCACTACGTTTCGGCAGAGCGCCGTCCACGCGCAAACTTTGCCAGTATGCGCCGACGTCCTGCAGGGCGCTCGGTGGGGCCCCTTTGATGAAATCGGCCAAGCTCAGCACCACTCCCATAGTGCAGCCTCCTGTTTTTCAATTCGTTTGATGCAAAGGAGCCGAAAACTCGTTTGGAAGTTTCGGGGGATTTCCATCGCTTACGAGGGGAATTTGACAGAGTTTCTCTTTAAAATCCCGCCAAACCTGAAGAACCGGTTAACGCGCGGGCGGGGCTGCCTCTTGCACGCGGGGCCGTGGCAGGCATAGTGGGCGCCAGAATAAAGGAACGAGCATGAAATCACTTACCGGATATGCCAGCCTCGAAAACCAAGGCGAAGGGCTGCGCTGGCAATGGGAGTTGCGCAGCGTCAATGGCAAGGGTCTGGACCTACGCATCCGGATGCCTGACTGGTGTTCCGCACTAGAAGCTGAGATGCGCAAACGCGTAGGCGCGGCCATCGCGCGGGGCAATGTCACCATCGGCCTGCGCATTTATGCAGATGGCAGCGCAGCAGTTACGTCAATTGATACAGAGCATCTGGACCGTACGCTTGATCTGTTGGCGCTGGTCCAAGAGCGTGCTGCGCACCGTGGTTTGGCCTTTGGGGCAACCTCGGCTGCGGATGTGCTTGGGATGCGTGGTGTCCTGTCCGAAGACGCACGCAATGACGGGATGACAGATGCCTTGGGTGCGCTCTTGCTCAGTGATTTTGACTTTGCGCTCAAGGCGTTTGTCGACAGCCGTGCCGCCGAAGGGGCCGCTCTGTCTGCGGTGATTACCCGCCATCTCGATGCCGTTGCAGAGCAGCTGACCTCAATCCGTGCCATTCTGCCGGCGCGCGCAGAAGCGCAGGCCGAAGTCTTGCGCGCAGGGATGGCGCGTCTGCTGGAGACAGAGCAACTGGATGCAGGCCGCTTGCACCAAGAGGCCGCCGTGCTGGCCGTCAAATCCGATGTGACCGAGGAACTGGACCGTCTGGATGCGCACGTCGCCGCCGCGCGCCAGTTGGTTGCCAGTGATGTACCGATTGGCCGGAAGTTCGACTTCCTTTGTCAGGAGTTCAACCGCGAAGCCAACACGCTTTGCTCGAAATCGCAACACAGCGGTCTGACCGAACTGGGGCTTGAGATGAAAGTCACCATCGACCAGATGCGCGAACAAATTCAGAACGTAGAATAATGCCCCACGATACCCGCCGCGGCCTTCTTGTTATCCTGTCCTCGCCTTCGGGAGCGGGCAAATCGACCTTGGCCAAGCGCCTGATGGCGTGGGATCCGACGCTGTCCTTTTCGGTCTCTGCGACCACGCGCAAACCCCGTCCCGGTGAAGTGGACGGCAAGGACTACCAGTTCGTCAGCGAATCCGACTTCAAACACATGGTCAGCGATGACGAGATGCTGGAGCACGCCCACGTCTTTGGGAATTTCTACGGCTCGCCCAAGGGGCCGGTGCAGGCTGCGATCGACGATGGCAATGATGTGCTGTTCGACATCGATTGGCAGGGCGCGCAGCAAATTCGAAATTCGGCGCTCGGGCAGCACACGCTGTCGATCTTTATCCTGCCGCCGTCGATCCCCGAATTGCACCGCCGCCTGATCAGCCGCAATCAGGATGACGAAGACACTATTACCAAGCGCATGAAGAAAAGCTGGGACGAGATCAGCCACTGGGGCAGCTATGATTATGTGCTGGTGAACGACGATCTGGATAAGACCGAAGAAATGCTGAAGTCGATCCTGACCGCCACCCGCCTGCGCCGCTTGCAACAGCCCGGTCTGGTCAAGCACGTCCGCGCCCTTCAGGACCAATTCGAGGAGCTCGACATTTGACACTATACGCACTGGACGGAATTTCACCCGAGATTGCCGAAGACACGTGGATCGCCCCCGACGCCAACCTGATTGGCAAGATCGTGGTTGAACCGGGTGGGTCGGTTTGGTTCGGTTGCACCTTGCGCGGCGATAACGAGGAAATCCGCGTGGGCGCAGGCAGCAACGTGCAGGAAAACTGCGTGCTGCACACCGACATGGGGTACCCACTAATGATTGGGAAAGGATGCACCATTGGCCACAAGGCGATGCTGCACGGCTGCACCATTGGGGACAACACCCTGATTGGCATGGGCGCGACCATTCTGAACGGCGCCAAGATCGGGAATAACTGCCTGATCGGGGCAGGGGCTTTGGTCACCGAGGGCAAAGAGATCCCCGATGGGTCGCTTGTGATGGGCGCGCCGGGGAAAGTCGTGCGCGAACTGAGCGAGGAGGCCATCGAAGGTCTGCGCAAATCTGCCATCGGCTACCAAGAAAACATGCGCCGGTTCCGTGCTGGACTGACCAAGATCGACTGATCTGGACGGGGTGTGCGGCTACGACCGTACACACCAGCGCCGCTGTCCGAGGCCGCAGTGTAGCAAAACTGTTACATTCTCGTGACAAGCAGCGGCGATTATTTTCGGAAAATGAGGAGCGTTCGCATGGACCTTATGCCCATCAAGACCATTGTCGATGGTCTGCCTC
Organism: Donghicola sp.; assembly: GCF_025210255.1. Taxonomy (NCBI): domain Bacteria; kingdom Pseudomonadati; phylum Pseudomonadota; class Alphaproteobacteria; order Rhodobacterales; family Roseobacteraceae; genus Donghicola; species Donghicola sp. Next base: position 158,308 of record NZ_JAOARZ010000011.1, read on the forward strand.
TGGCTGCAATGGTGGTTGACCAGAGTCGCCGACTGGTCTGTTTGAACACTCTGGCCGAAGAGATTTGGGGCACCGGACTTGCCAACCGCCATTACGAAGTGGCTCTGCGCAATCCGGTCTTGACCGGTGCGATCGCCGAGTGCTTTCGCGATCGCAAAACCTTTCAGACGCGGATCAGCACGATCATTGGCAGCCGAGAGAGCACGTTCTCGTTGAAGGTAGCAGCGATTGAGGGCGAGGCCTTCCAAGGGGTCCTTGCCACCTTCGAAGATGTGAGCCCGCTGGAAGATGTCGGTCAGATGCGCCGCGATTTCGTGGCAAACGTGAGCCATGAACTGCGCACACCGTTGACTGCGCTGCTTGGCTTCATCGAGACATTGCGCGGCCCTGCCAAAGATGACGCACGTGCACGGGATCGCTTCCTTGGCATCATGGAGACGGAGGCCAGCCGGATGAACCGCTTGGTCCGCGATCTGCTGTCCCTAAGCCGCGTCGAGAGCGAAGAGCGCATTCGACCAGGCCAGCAGCTTGATCTGCTTGGGACGGTCCAGAGTACGGTGAAGGCATTGGAGCCCATTGCCGAGGACAAGGGGATCAGGGTAAACCTGACCGCGCCGAACGCCGAGGTGATGGTGAACGGTGATAGCGACCAGTTGAACCAGGTCTTTACCAACCTCATCGAGAACGCGATCAAGTATGGGGGCAACGGCGGTGATGTGAGCGTCACCGTCACGGTCTTGGACCGCGATCCTACGGTCCGTGGCCCGGCTGTGCGGGTCGAGGTCACGGATCAAGGGCAGGGGATCGATCCGATTCACATCCCGCGCCTGACCGAACGGTTCTACCGCGTCGATTCACACCGTTCGCGGGAAATGGGTGGGACTGGATTGGGCCTTGCGATTGTAAAACACATTATCAATCGCCATCGCGGCCGGATGCAGATCGCCAGCGCGCTGGGGCAAGGCTCCACATTTACTGTTACATTACCGCGACTTTGACGATTTCGTAGGGTCGGCGCACTGTACGACCCTGAAAAAATTCGTTTGCAGAACGAATTAAAATATACCATTAAAACAATGCTCTAACTGTGTGATCGCCTAAAAAACGCACGAAATCTCTATGTGTCATAAACCTGTTACATAACTGTCGCAAAAGCGTTGTCAGCAACGTTTAGCACCCGCCCCAAGGTCCACAACGACTGGGACCGTTTGAGTTTAACAGGAGCTACCCTATGTCCTTCGTGAAACTGACCGCCTCGACTCTGGCGATCGCCGCTGTTTCCGCCACCGCCGCTGCTGCACGTGACAACGTGCAGGTTGCTGGTTCGTCGACCGTTCTGCCCTATGCTTCGATTGTTGCCGAAGCCTTTGGCGAAAACTTCGACTTCCCGACCCCCGTTGTTGAATCGGGCGGTTCGTCGGCAGGCCTAAAGCGCTTCTGTGAAGGCGTTGGCGAGAACACCATCGACGTTGCAAACGCATCGCGCAAAATCAAAGACAAAGAGATCGCAGCCTGCGCAGACGCTGGCGTGACCGACATCATCGAAGTCCGCATCGGTTATGATGGCATCGTGTTCGCTTCGCAGATCGACGGCCCCGCGTTCACCGCGTTCGAGCCCGCAGACTGGTACAACGCGCTGGCCGCTGAGAAGCCCGTTGACGGCGCAATGGTTGCCAACACCGCGGCAACTTGGGCCGACGCAAACGCTGACCTGCCCGCAGTACAAATCGCTGCCTTCATCCCCGGCACCAAGCACGGCACCCGCGAAGTCTTCGAAGAGAAAGTACTGCTGCAGGGCTGTGAAGACACCGGCGCCGCAGCGGCTATGACCGAAATGGGCATGGACGAAGACGCAGTTGAAGCCGCGTGTATGGCTGTCCGCACCGATGGCGCATCGGTCGACATCGACGGCGACTACACCGAGACTCTGGCCCGCATCGACAGCAACACCAACGGTGTTGGCGTCTTTGGTCTGGCCTTCTACGAGAACAACACCGACAAGCTGAAAGTGGCGACCATGTCGGGCGTCGTTCCCTCGACTGACTCGATCGCAACTGGCGAATACCCTGTGTCGCGTCCGCTGTACTTCTACGTGAAGAAGGCGCACATCGGCGTCATCCCCGGTCTGAAAGAATACGCAGAGTTCTTCGTCGCTGACGAAATCGCAGGCCCCGATGGCCCGCTGTCCGAGTACGGTCTGGTCTCGGATCCCGAGCTGACCGCAACTCAGGAAGCTGTTGCGAACGAAGAAACCATGTAATTGGTGAAAGACGCCCAACGGGACGTCTGATACGAACAGGGAGCGCCGCCGACGGGTCGGCGCTCCTTTCCGATTTTTGGACCGCACGGAGCCGATATGCCCCCTCTTTGGTTAGTGATGTTCGTACTGGCGCTTGGTGTCGTCGGCTACGTTCTTGGCCGACAAAAGGCCATGACGAGTGCTGATGGTGACTCCCGTCATCTGCATTCCCTCCCTGTCTATTATGGAACGAACGTTAGCCTGTTTGTGGTTCTTCCGGCGCTGCTGGTGATGGTCTGCTGGCTGATCGTCCAACCTATTTTGATCAACAACTCGGTCGCAGGCCAAATCCCGGCAAGCGCGATCCCCGACTCCGGTACCCTTGGTCTGGTCATGAGCGACGTGCGCCGCGTGGCGGACGGTCTGGATCTGGCCGTGTCCCAAGGCGTGATGACCAGCGCCGAGGCAGGGGCCCTGCAGGCAGGCGCTTCTGATGTTCGCGAATTGCTGGCAGATGTGGGCGTGGCTCTGGGCTCTGATGTGACCGAGACCACTCTGAATGCGGCGCAATCCTTCCGCGCTAAGGCGGCGACCGGCAATCTGGCCATGACCGTTGTGGTTCTGGCGCTCGCGATTGCGGGCTTTGTCTATTCCTACGGCCGCACGAACAAGGACTTCCGCGCGCGCAACGTCGTCGAAAAGGTGATCCGCGGTATCCTCATTCTGGCGGCGTCGATTGCGATCCTGACCACTGTGGGCATCGTGCTGTCGCTGGTGTTCAACACCATCGAGTTCTTCAAACTCTACCCCGCGATGGACTTTTTCTTTGGCACCACATGGAGCCCCAGCTTTGGTGGTGGCTCTGAACTAGGTGTCCTACCGCTGCTATGGGGTACGCTCTACATCTCGATCATCGCGCTGGCGGTTGCTGTTCCGATCGGGCTCTTTGCTGCGATCTATCTGTCGGAATACGCAGGCCCCAAGGCACGCGGCATCGCCAAGCCCCTGATCGAGGTTCTGGCCGGTATCCCTACCATCGTTTACGGTCTGTTTGCGCTGCTGACCGTTGGTCCGCTGCTCGTGAATACCTTCGGGCAGGGCGGCGCGCTGGGGGTCGACTGGATGTCCGGTGCGTCCTCGGTGACGACTGCGGGTCTGGTCATGGGCATCATGCTGATCCCCTTTGTCAGCTCGTTGTCTGACGACATCATCAACGCGGTGCCCCAATCCATGCGCGACGGGTCTCTGGGCCTCGGCGCAACCAAATCCGAAACCGTCAAACAAGTGGTTCTGCCCGCTGCGCTGCCCGGCATCGTGGGTGCGATCCTGCTGGCTGCCAGCCGCGCAATTGGTGAGACCATGATCGTGGTTCTGGGGGCAGGGGCCGCGGCCCGCCTGTCCGTGAACCCGCTCGAGGCGATGACCACCGTCACCGCCAAGATCGTCAGCCAGCTGACCGGCGACGCGGACTTTGCAAGCCCCGAAGCGCTTGTTGCCTTTGCCCTCGGCATGACCCTGTTTGTCATGACGCTCGGCCTCAATGTCCTCGCGCTGTATATCGTGCGCAAATATCGGGAGCAGTACGAGTAATGACCGACGCGACCAACAACACGCCGAAATCTTCGCTTCTGACCGTCAGTCCGCGCGTCAAGCAGCGCAACGCGGCCGAAGCCCGCTTCAAGATGTACGGCATTGCCGCCGTCCTGACCGGTCTGGTGTTCCTGATCATCCTGCTGTCGACCATCCTGTTTAATGGTGTCGGCGCGTTCCAGCAGACCTTTATCCAAGTGCCCGTCTATCTGGACGAAGCCAAGCTGGACAAAAACGGCAACCGCGACCCTGAAGAGATCAAGAAAGTCTCGACCTTTGGCTACAACCCTCTGATCCAGCAGGCCATCTACGACAGTATCTCTGCTGAGATGGGGGAAAACCCGCTACCCAAGGCGAGCGCGACCAAAGCGCTGATCTCGGCCAGCGCCGCCGCACAGATCCGTGATGTGGTCATTGCTGACCCCGACTTGATCGGCCAGACCGTGACCTTCCGCATTCTGGCAGCGAGCCGCGTGGACGGTTACCTAAAAGACCGCGTGACCCGCGAGAGTATCGCACGCGACAAGAATATCGACGCTGTTCACCTTGATATCGTCGACGAACTGCGCGCCAAGGGGATCGTAAAGCGCGAGTTTAACTGGTCCTTCATCACCGGTGCAGATGCCTCCGAAAGCCGCCCCGAGCAGGCAGGCATGGGGGTGTCGATGCTGGGCTCTCTGTTCATGATGCTGGTGGTTCTGGTTCTGTCGCTGCCCATCGGTGTTGCGGCTTCAATCTACCTCGAAGAGTTCGCTCCCCAGAACAAATGGACCGACCTGATTGAGGTGAATATCTCGAACCTCGCAGCTGTCCCGTCGATCGTGTTCGGTATTCTGGGTCTGGCTGTGTTCATCCAGTTCGCAGGTCTGCCGCAGTCCGCGCCCTTGGTGGGTGGTCTGGTTCTAACGCTGATGACTCTGCCGACGATCATCATCTCGACCCGCGCCTCGCTGAAGTCGGTGCCGCCGTCGATCCGTGATGCGGCGCTTGGTCTTGGCGCGTCGAAGATGCAGTCGGTGTTCCACCACGTGCTGCCTCTGGCAATGCCCGGTATTCTGACTGGCACCATCATCGGTCTGGCGCAGGCCCTTGGTGAAACCGCACCGCTGCTGCTTATCGGTATGGTGGGCTACATCGCCTCAAACTATCCCACGGGGCCGATCGCTGGCTTCATGGACCCGAACTCGGCCATGCCCGCACAGATTTATGAATGGGCCAAGCGTGCTGACCCCGCATATTACGAACGTGCTTGGGGCGGCATTATCATTCTGCTGGTGTTCCTGATCACGATGAACATCATTGCCATCATTCTTCGCCGACGTTTCGAGCGCCGCTGGTAAAGATAGGATACGATTATGTACGACAACCCGAATCTGGAGCGTAATGTGGCTCAGCAAGACACCAAAATTTCGGCCCGCAACGTCCAAGTCTTTTACGGCGACACCCACGCCATCAAGGACGTGAACATCGAAATTCCGGCGCGCACGGTCACCGCATTCATCGGCCCGTCAGGCTGCGGTAAGTCAACATTTTTGCGCTGCTTGAACCGCATGAATGACACGATCGATATTTGTCGCGTCGAAGGTGACATCAATCTGGACGGTGAAAACATCTACGACAAGCGTGTCGATCCCGTGCAGCTGCGCGCCAAGGTCGGCATGGTGTTCCAAAAGCCGAACCCGTTCCCCAAATCGATCTACGACAATATCGCCTATGGTCCCCGTATCCACGGTCTGGCCAAGAACAAGGCCGATCTGGACGAGATCGTAGAAAAGGCGTTGCGCCGTGGCGCCATCTGGAACGAGGTCAAGGATCGTCTGCACGCACCAGGCACCGGTCTGTCGGGTGGTCAGCAGCAGCGTCTGTGCATCGCGCGCGCCGTTGCGACTGAACCTGAAGTGCTGCTGATGGACGAGCCGTGCTCGGCGCTGGACCCCATTGCGACCAGCCAAGTCGAAGAGCTGATTGACGAGCTGCGCGACCAGTACTCGGTCGTGATCGTCACGCACTCGATGCAACAGGCGGCGCGTGTCAGCCAGAAGACCGCGTTCTTCCACCTTGGGAACCTGGTCGAGTTTGGCGACACCGGCCAAATCTTTACCAACCCGCAGGACAGCCGCACCGAGTCCTACATCACCGGCCGTATCGGATAAGGGTCTGAAAACATGAATGATTCACAACACATTGTCTCGTCCTACGACCGAGACCTCGAAGGCGTTCAGGCCCTGATCATCAAGATGGGCGGCCTTGTTGAAACGGCGATCCTTGATTGCGCCAAAGCGCTCGAGATGCGCGACGAAGAACTCGCAGACAAGGTCCGCAAGGGCGACAAAGCCATCGACGCCATGATGGAGCAGATCAATGAAGAGACCGCTTTTGTGATCGCGCGTCGCGCGCCTGCAGCCAGCGATCTGCGCGTTGTTCTGTCCGTTATGAAGATGAGCAACAACCTCGAACGTATTGGCGATTATGCAAAAAACATCGCCAAGCGGGCAGGGGTCTTGCTTCAGATGACCCCGATTGAGGGCTCGTCCGGCGCGGTCCGCCGCATGGCACGTGAGGTCGAATTGATGCTCAAGGATGCTCTGGATTCCTATATCCAGCGTGACCCAGAACTTGCTCAGGTCGTCATCAATCGCGACAAAGAAGTCGACCAGATGTACAACGCACTGTTCCGCGAATTCCTGACCTTTATGATGGAAGACCCGCGTAACATCACGGCCTGCATGCACCTGCATTTCATCGCCAAGAACATCGAGCGCATGGGCGACCACGTGACCGCATTGGCGGAACAGGTGATCTACGTGAGCACCGGCAAATACCCCGAAGAAGACCGTCCCAAAGCCGATAGCACGCCATACGAAGTGCACGGTGATCCTATGGCGAACAACGACTGAGGGTCAGAGAAATGAGTGCTGAACAACCCACTGTGCTGGTCGTTGAAGACGAACCGGCACAGCGCGAAGTCCTGACCTATAATCTGGAGGCCGAAGGCTTTCGCGTGATCCGAGCCGAAAACGGCGAAGAAGGCTTGATAATGGTGGACGAGGATCGTCCGGACCTGATCGTCTTGGATTGGATGATGCCAAACGTTTCTGGCATCGAGGTGTGCCGCCGCCTGAAATCCCGCGGAGACACGCGTAGCATTCCGGTGATCATGCTGTCCGCACGTTCCGAAGAAGTGGACCGTGTCCGCGGACTAGAGACTGGCGCCGATGACTACGTGATCAAGCCGTACTCTGTGGTCGAGTTGATGGCCCGTGTGCGCACTCAGCTGCGCCGGACGCGTCCCGCGACCGTCGGCGTGAAGCTGGAGTATGAAGACATCGTTCTGGACGCCGAAACGCACAAAGTCTTTCGCAACGAGAAATCCCTGAAGTTGGGGCCAACCGAGTTCCGACTGCTAACCACGTTTATGGAAAAGCCAGGACGTGTCTGGAGCCGCGAGCAGCTCTTGGACCGTGTCTGGGGGCGCGACATCTACGTGGACACGCGGACAGTCGACGTGCACATCGGGCGACTGCGCAAGGCGCTGTGTCAGCACGGCGGCGAAGATCCGGTGCGGACGGTGCGCGGCGCGGGCTACGCCTTGGGCTGAAAAAATTACTTTAACGCGTAACAGCAGGCGGCCATTGGTCGCCTGGTTTGTTTCTTAGTCTTTTCCAATCAGAGAGACTCCTAGTGATCGGCCACAATGTACGTTCGTATACACTGTAGGGCTGTATCAGCACTGTTGGCTCAAGGGTCGTTGCGACAACTTCTCCTATCTTAGCTTCATCATTTCTTCTCTGAAGGCTTCGGTGGGCGTGCGCCAGCCTAGACACTTCCTGGGGGTTCCGTTCAAGCGGTCGGCAATCGCCTTCATTTGGCGACTGGAGAGCGCAGCAAGTTCAGTGTCGCGGGGGAGATACCGACGCGCACGCTTGTTCATGTTTTCGACAGAGCCTTTCTGCCACGGTGCCTGCGGATCGCAGAACCAGCTCTCTGTGCCAATCCCTGACATCAGTTTGCGCCATTCTCGGAACTCGAAGCCGCGGTCAAAAGTGATCGATCTCCGGGCTGGCTGGGGCAGGGGTTCCATCACATTCATCAGCTTGTTCATCAGGTGCGTGGAGCTGCGGTCATTGTTGCGGAATAGCACGGCAAAGCGGGTTTTCCGCTCAACCAGGGAGGCGACGTTCATCTTGCCATGAGACCTCTCGAAGATCATCAGATCGCCCTCCCATTCGCCGAAGGTCTCTCGGGTTTTCACATATTCCGGACGTTGGTGAATGGACCGATCCGGTGGAAATATCTGGCCTCTGGGCCGCCTTGCATAGCGCGGCCTGCGTTTCTTGTGCCGGCCGGGAAGGTGTCGGGCGAGCTCTTCTGATTGGCCTTCGGGGCTATAGATATAGGCATAAATCGTCTCGTGGCTGACGCGCAGGGGCTGCCCATCGAAACCGAGCCGGCCTGCGATTTGCTCCGGCGTCCAGCCGACCTTCAGTCGAGCGACGACATGGGCGCGCAATGCTTCAAGGCGGATCAATTTACGCCGCCGCACGCGGCGCTTTGATGCCTCGCGCTGTGCAGTCATGCCGTAGTAACCGTTCAGATACGGCAGTTCTGCGTCGGCGAAAGAATTCCGTTTGATCTCGCGGTAAATGGTCGCGCGATGCCTGCCGATTTCCGCTGCGATCCTGCTTATCGGCATCTTCGCATTCAGCATATCTTCGATCGCGCGTCTTTCGTGTAAATCCAGTTCTGTGTGGGCCATGTCCGGTCTCCTTGCTTTTCAGCAAGATAGAGAGTTTGTCGCAACCCATTCTAGAATGTGCCCCACCGTGTGCGGTATTTCTTATAATCAGGATTATGTTAATATAGAGAATGCCGACTTAGCACTAAAGTCGTACAAACATCACACAGCCTTAAAATAAACGCTCGAAACGTCGCTTTCGCGCGCACCATTTCCGCTAACAGCCTTGATCTCGGGGTTTTGACGTCGGTACAAGATGCGTGGGATTGTGTCCCGCGAGCATCTGCGAACAGTCGCTTTTTGATTTTTACGTCGCGCGTTTATGGATTTTCACGAGATATAATCTGGGGTTACGTCTGTTGTTAGTCAGATCTCAACACGATGCTGGCCTTAATCGAGAACTTAGAATTCACGGCTGGACCGGAGGCGATCACCGTTTGCATTATTTACGGCGAATGGTTTGCATTGTGCACAGGAACGGCCCGTATTGTAGTTAAGGTAAGGTCGACAAGATGATGATGTCCATCTCATCCCACCTCGAGGCGATTACAGACGCTCCTACGCTCGAGGAACTGTGGAAGCGGCACGCGGAACGAATGCAAGCCTATGGCTTTGACCGTCTGATTTACGGCCTGACGCACTACCGCAGCGGCTACTCCTTGGGAGACCCGAACGATTTCCTGATCCTCACCACGCACAAACCCGAGTATATCGAGCCCTTTATCAACGACGGCTTCTATTTTCATGCGCCGATGGTGAAATGGGCGCTGGAGCACGAAGGCGCTTGCAGCTGGCGTATGATGGCCGAGATGGTCGAAAGTGGTACGATGACGAATGCCGAGATGAAAGTTGTGGATTTCAATCGGCGTATGGGCGTTACAGCGGGCTATACGATTTCCTTTAAGTCTGTGTCCCAACGGTCCAAGGGCGCGGCAGCGTTGACGGCGCGCGAAGGACTGAGCCAAGACGACGTCGATGCGATCTGGGAGGAGCACGGCCGCGATATCGTTCTGGCCAACAACGTTGCGCACCTCAAGATCTCTAGCCTGCCCTACACGCCGCCCACGCGCAGCCTGACCAAACGCCAACGCGAGGCGCTTCAGTGGGTCGGCGATGGCAAGACGACTCAGGATATTGCCATCTTGATGGGGCTGACACCCGCGACGGTGGAAAAGCATCTCAGACTTGCTCGAGAATCTCTCAATGTGGAAACAACTGCACAGGCTGTACTCAAAGCAGCCTTTCAGAACCAAATGTTTATCGTAGAGCAGTAATAAGAGGTAAGGTCATGAATTCGCTACCTTAAACGCGAATTTTGGCCGCTAGGTACGGAATACCTGACTTACCTGACGCAAGGGAAATCTGGCATCAAAAGTATGTTCCGTGAGTGGTGGCTTTGGCCAGGGAACACTGGGTAGAGATGCTAGAGATTGCTAGCCAGCCTACTTGGGTGGTCGTTTAGACCTGTCGGTGAAAGAGGAATTTTCTACTTTTTCGCCGGCTTCTACGCCTCGTACATCCCCATCCCTCGGGGCGTTTTTCTTAGGGCACCGGACTTGTTCCGGTGCCTCTTTTTTTGCCCAAAATCAAGTGTGACAGCAGAGCTGCCAAACAACGTTTCACGCAAAGGAAAAGGGGGCGCATATGCACCCCCTGCCCCATAATTCGCGATGTGTCGCGGCTTAGCCGTTGGCCAGCTTCGCAACTTCGGCAGCGTAGTCTTCTTCGACTTTCTCGATGCCTTCGCCAACTTCCATGCGCACGTATGCGACGATGGTTGCGCCAGCTTCTTTGGCCGCTGCTTCGACGGTCAGATCGGGGTTCACAACGAACGCCTGACCCAGCAGAGTGTTTTCCGCGAGGAACTTCTTCATGCGGCCTTCGATCATCTTTTCGATGACCTGCTCGGGCTTGCCCGACTCGCGCGCGATGTCGATCTGAACCTGACGCTCTTTTTCAACGAAAGCTGCGTCCAGCGCGTCTTCGTTCAGAGCTGCGGGGTTCGCTGCTGCGATGTGCATTGCAACCTGACGGCCGAATGCTTCGTCGCCGCCGTTCATGGCAACCAGAACACCGATTTTGCCCATGCCGTCTGCAGCTGCGTTGTGCACGTAGGACACGACGTTTTCTGCTTCGACCGACGCCATGCGGCGCAGGGTCATGTTCTCGCCGATTTTGGCGATCTTGTCGGTGATCAGGGTTTCAACGGTTTTGCCATCGACGTCGGCTGCTTTCAGCGCGTCAACGTCGGAAACGTTGATGGCGGCGCCCGCGATGTCGGTAACCATTGCCTGGAATTCTGCGTTTTTCGCAACAAAGTCAGTCTCGGCGTTGACTTCAACAGCCACACCTTTGCCGCCTTCGACTTTCACAGCGACCAGACCTTCCGCAGCGGTACGGCCCGATTTCTTGGCAGCTTTCGCCAGACCTTTTGTGCGCAACCAGTCAACAGCGGCGTCCATGTCGCCGTCGGTTTCGGTCAGCGCTTTTTTGGCATCCATCATGCCTGCGCCGGTCATCTCGCGCAGTTCTTTTACCTGTGCTGCAGTGATCGCCATGATAAGGCTCCTCTCAATGTCGGGGTCAACGCCCTGAATAAAGGGCTTGGGCGCGGACTTAACCGCGCCCGATGTCAGTTTTGTAAACGCTTATGCGTTTTCGCCGAGCTCTTCCTCGAGGCCAGCTTCCAGCTCGCCGAGGTCAACGCCAGCAGCACCCAGCTGAGCGGTCATGCCGTCCAGAGCAGCGCGCGACACCAGATCGGTGTACAGTGCGATTGCACGGGCCGCGTCGTCGTTGCCGGGGATGATGTAGTCGATGCCTGCAGGGTTGCAGTTGGTGTCGACGACAGCAACAACAGGGATACCCAGCTTGTTGGCTTCCTGGATGGCCAGCTGCTCTTTTTTCACGTCGATGACGAACAGCAGGTCAGGAACGCCGCCCATCTCGCGGATACCACCGAGCGACGCTTGCAGTTTGGTCTGCTCGCGTTCCATCTGCAGGCGCTCTTTCTTGGTCAGACCTTCGGCGCCGCCTTCCATGGCTTCGTCGATGTTCTTCAGACGCTGGATCGACTGCGAAACAGTTTTCCAGTTGGTCAGAGTGCCGCCGAGCCAGCGGTGGTTCATGTAGTACTGTGCGCACTTTTCTGCAGCGTCTGCAACGGGCTGAGCAGCCTGACGCTTGGTGCCAACGAACAGAACGCGGCCGCCTTTGGCGACGGTATCACGGACGCCCTTCAGGGCCTGGTCCAGCATGGGAACAGTCTGGGTCAGGTCGAGAATGTGGATGCCGTTACGCGCACCGTAGATAAACTCGCCCATACGGGGGTTCCAGCGCTGGGTCTGGTGGCCAAAGTGTACGCCTGCTTCAAGCAGTTGGCGCATGGAGAACTCAGGAAGAGCCATGTCCTATATCCTTTCCGGTTTCATGCCTCGGCTGGGGTGAGGGACCATATGGTCCAACCGGCGGACATATGAGGATTTCTCCCTCATAGGCCCAAAACCCAGCCAGCGGATTTCAGTGCGCGTGCGTTTAAAGGCAAAGGGCCTGATTGACAAGCCCCCTGCCCGATTTAATTGGCTGAACGCTTCAGATCAGGCCAAAACAGTCCGCTCAAGGAACCAATAGGCCCCGATCAGGCCGATCACGGCGCTCGCAGGGATCGCGATATACGCCCGATACCACGGCTTGGATCCAAACCACAGCCCCACAGCAAGGAACGCAATGGCGATCACGGTCAGCTGTCCGACCTCGACCCCGACGTTAAAGCCGATAAGCGCGGGAATGAACTGATCCTGTGGCAGGCCAAACTCGCCAAGCACCGAGGCAAAGCCAAGCCCGTGCAGCAGGCCAAAAACGAACACCACCGCGGGACGCCACGGGCTGAACCCCTTGGACAAGATGTTTTCGACCGCGACAAAGGTGATGGAGGCGGCAATAAGCGGCTCTACGATGCTACCGGGGACAGACACCAGCCCCAGCGCGCCAAGCGCCAAGGTGACCGTGTGTGCCAGCGTAAAGGCCGAGATTTGCCAAAGGAGCGGCCCTATGCGGGTAGACAAGAAGAAGAGCCCCAAGACGAATAGAATATGGTCGAGACCTTTGGGCAGGATATGGTCAAAGCCAACCGGAATATAGCTCAGGAACGCTTGCAGGCCGGTTTGCGCTTGGCCGCCTGCGATCTCGATCGGTTCGCTCGGCGTGCCATCGGTCAGATAGCCGGTATAGGGGTTCTCGACCCCTTGTTGCCTCACGACCAGTGCGCCGTAGGTCGCTGGCCAGTCGATTTGCACGTTGGTGGCATTGGCAGGCAGGTTGGCGGTGATGTGCAGAGTGCTGGGGCGTGGCAGGTCCAGATCGGGTGTATCCTCTACCGTAACATCTATCAGCTCTTTATTGGCGGGCCCCTGATCGGTCATGATCCGCAGATCTTCGGCAAAGCTCGGCCAGACGCGGCGCATCTGATCCACCAACTCTGCAGGCGGCAAGGCGCGCAGCCGATCATACTCGCCAGCCTCAGAAGAGTCATTCGTGTCTTCGAGCGAGGTCAGGTCGATGCCCGCGATGAACGCTTCGAGATTGGCGCGAATGTCCAACGTCGCCTGACCTTCGATTACAACCAGGTCCGCAATCGAGGGCGTAACCTCGTGGGCTTGGGCGCCAGCCGACAGGACAACACTTGACACCGCCGCGGTAAGCCACACCCTGAGATAGCCCAACATACTGGACCCGATTATGCGCTTCATTCCCATCTCCTCAATCTGTTTTTGCCTGCTGTCTCAAGCTGCAACTGCCCATGAGACGTGGCTCGAACCTCGTGAGTTTCAAATCACTTCTGGGCAGACCCTAGAGGCAGATATCCGGAACGGCGAGGACTTTTCTGGATTTCGTTTGGCCTATATGCCCGCCAAGCAACAGCGGCTGGATTTGGTTGTGGAGGGTGACGTTATGCCTGTCGACGGGCGGCTCGGGGATATCCCCGCAGTTTCCTTGACAGCGCAGGACGACGGCTTGGCAGTTTTGGCCTATGTCTCGACCCAGAACCGACTGACATACACCGATGCCGAGAAGTTCGAGGCCTTTTGTACGCACAAGGATTTTCCCGAAGTTCTGGAACAGCACGTGGCGCGCGGCCTGCCTGAAACGGGATTTCGCGAGGGCTATCTGCGCTATGCCAAAGCGCTCGTGGCGATCGGGGATGGCGCGGGATCTGACACCGATCTGGGCATGGAAACCGAGTTTGTGGCGCTCGATAACCCCTATGTCCCAGACTTCGACGGCGTGATGGATGTGGAATTGCTCTACCAAGGGGAGCCTCGCGCAGATGCCCAGATCGAAGTGTTTGAACGTGCGCCCGACGGCACCGTCGCAATCACGACAACACGCACGGACGCAAACGGCATTGGCGCGGTCGCGGTGAAACCAGCGCATACCTATCTGTTCGACGCCGTCGTGATGCGCGAACCGGATGCCGCCACTGCAGAAGCGGACGGAATAGTCTGGCAGAGCCTCTGGGCCGCACTCACCTTTACCGTTCGGTAAAAAATCCTTGCGCCGCGCGGCGTGTACCGGCAAGAGGCCGTTATGACTTCGACACCTGAGATCCTGTGCATCGGCTCCGTGCTGTGGGACATCATCGGCCGGTCCTCTAGCCACATGCGGCAGGGCAGCGATGTGCCGGGCCGTATCATCCGCGTGCCGGGGGGCGTGGCGCTGAATATCGCGATGACTTTGCGCCGTCAGGGCATGATCCCTGCCCTGCTCTCTGCTGTCGGAAATGACCCTGCGGGCCAAGAGCTGCTGGCCGATTGCCGCCGCCGCGGGCTGATTACCGATCACATCTACCTGTCCGAGGATCTGCCCACAGATATTTATATGGCGGTCGAAGGCGCAAACGGCCTGATCGCCGCCATCGCGGACGCCCATTCGTTAGAAGAGGCTGGTGATAAAATCCTGCGCGCCCTGACGGACGGCACATTGGGCAGCGCTGGCGCGCCGTATAAAGGGTTCATCGCCCTTGATGGCAATCTGACAGAGGCGCTTTTGGCTCAGATCGCGGTCGATCCGGTCTTTCAGCAGGCCGATCTGCGGGTTGCGCCCGCCTCACCGGGCAAGGCAACACGGCTTTTGCCCTTGGTCGAGGCTGGCAACGCAACCCTGTATGTGAACCTCGAAGAGGCCGGTTTGCTGTGCCAGACCGAATTTCCTGATGCCGCATCCGCCGCAGATGGCATGGTGACACGCGGCGCGAAACGCGCGCTGGTCACAGACGGCGGGCGCGCGTCCGCAGACGGCAGTGCCGAGGGCATCATCACCCGTCAACCGCCCGAAGTCTTGGTGACACGCGTCACCGGCGCGGGCGACAGTTTCATGGCTGCGCACATCGTGGCCGAAGCGCGGGGCGCGCACCGAGAGGCGGCGCTTATGGCCGCTCAGGCCGCCGCCGCCGCGCACGTTTCCGGAGAGACCCCCTATGATTGACATCACCTTTTCGCCCGAAGTCGCTGCGGCCAAAGCGGAAAACCGCCCCATCGTCGCGCTGGAAAGCACGATCATCACCCACGGGATGCCCTATCCTCAGAATGTGGAAACCGCGCGCAAGGTCGAGGAAACCATCCGCGAGGCCGGTGCCGTGCCTGCAACCATCGCTGTGATTGGCGGACGCATCCACGCGGGTCTGACGGACGCGCAACTCGAAGATCTGGGACAGACCACAGACTGCGCCAAGCTGTCCCGCGCAGACATCGCGGCCTGTATCGCCACAGGCGGAACCGGCGCAACCACAGTGGCTGCGACCATGATTTGCGCGCACCTTGCGGGGATCGGTGTCTTTGCGACGGGCGGCATTGGCGGCGTACACCGCGGCGCTGAAACCAGCTTTGACATCTCGGCAGACCTGAATGAACTGGCGCACACCCCCGTAACCGTCGTCGCGGCGGGCGCCAAAGCCATCCTCGATCTGCCCAAAACGCTCGAGGTGCTGGAAACCAACGGTGTGCCGGTGATCGCATATGGCCAAGACGACTTTCCCGCCTTCTGGTCGCGCAGCAGCGGCATGACTGCGCCCTTGCGCATGGACACCGCCAAAGACATTGCCAACGCGCAGAAAACGCGGATCGCCATGGGTCTGCCAGGCGGGCAACTGGTCGCGAACCCGATCCCCGTCTCTGACGAAATCGGAGCCGAGGAGTTGGCTCCCATTATCAGCGCGGCTCTGTCCGAAGCCGAGGACGAAGGTATCATCGGCAAAGCCGTTACGCCCTTTTTGTTGCAGCGGATTTTTGAATTGACCGAAGGCCGCTCTCTCGAGGCGAACATCGCGCTTGTGCTCAACAATGCGCGTTTGGCCGCCGCGATTGCCCGCTCTCTGACAGCCTAATGCGGCTTTTTGAGCGCGAAGCTCATTCAGACGTTGTGAAGCCGCGGACCAATACATAAGTTCGCGGTAACACGCCGACGGAACATCAAAGACATGACGACGCCTTTCGACGAAGACCACCCGACGCATCGCAAGCCGGGCATGTTTGCCCGTCTCAGATCGAACTTTTTCACCGGGATCGTCGTGATCGCGCCGATTGGTCTGACCGTTTGGCTGATTTGGACTGTGATCGGATGGGTCGACAGCTTTGTCATGCCGTTTGTGCCGCGCGCTTACCATCCCGAAGAATTCTTTCAGCATTGGTTCGGCGAAGACACCTCGATCAACATTCGCGGTGTCGGCGTCATTTTCTTTCTTCTGTTCACCATTCTGACCGGCTGGATCGCCAAGGGTCTGATTGGTCGGTCGTTTATCCGCTGGTCCGAACGCCAAGTGGACCGGATGCCAGTGGTGCGGTCCATCTACTCGGGCCTGAAGCAGTTGGCCGAGACCGTCTTTGCCCAGTCGGAGCGTAGCTTTGAGAAGGCCTGCCTGATCGAGTATCCGCGCCGCGGGATTTGGGCGGTCGGCTTCATCTCGACCGATGCAAAGGGCGAGATCTCGCGCCGCCCGGATACGATGGAGAAACTCATCAGCGTGTTCGTGCCCACGACGCCGAACCCGACATCAGGATTCTTGCTTTTCTTTCCGGAATCCGAGGTGATCGAACTGGATATGTCGATCGAGGACGCGGCCAAACTGGTGATCTCAGCTGGTCTGGTTTATCCGCCAGAGGATAAAGCGGTGCCCACGCCCATCGAAGAAGCGCGGGCACACCGTAAATTAGGCAAACATTGAGGGCAGATCGACGCTGCCCTTCATGTTCAGCTTGTCTTTGTGTTCGACCAAGAACTGCTCGGCAGCATCGCGGCCTGCATCGCGCAACTCCTGAATGACATATGGCGTCGGCACCAGTTTAGTCGCCACTGACAGATTGTTCATCATCTGATCATCGGCAATCATGTGCACGTAGACGTCCTTCATCTGGTTGGTCGTGATGGCGCCATCTTCGATCAATTCTTGGACAAATGAGATCGCCCTAAGTTCGCGCAAGAGTGAAGCGTTGAAGCTTATCTCGTTGATTCGGTTCTGAATTTCTTGGGGCGTCTTGGGGATTTCGTCGCGGTGGATCGGGTTGATATTCACGATCACAATGTCCTGCGGCAGATGAGGTTCGAACATCGGGAATAGCGCTGGGTTGCCAGTGTAGCCGCCATCCCAATAAGCCTCCGTCTCGCCTGTGGCGGGGTCCTCAATCTCGACGGCTTGGAACAGTGTGGGCAGGCAAGCCGAGGCTAGGATCACGTCGCTGCTCAGCTCTTCGCCGCTGAAGACCTTTACCTTGCCCGAGCGGACGTTGGTGGCGCAGATAAACACCTCGGGCCCTGCATCGGCACAGACGCAGTCGAAGTCAAAGGACTCGACGATTTTTTGCAGCGGGTTCTGGTAGAACGGCCCCCACGCATAGGGCGTCATCATCCGTGACACGAGGTCGGCCCACACATACGGCGCGCTCATCTCAATGGTTTTCGACAGCTGGCCAGGCGTCAAGACGTAACCGGTCATCCAACTCGGGAGGCGGAAATCCTCGATCCCCGCAATCTGGCCCCAGAGAAAGGCCAGCATATCCCGCGCGCCTTGGCGCCCGTTCTTGATCAGGCCTGCCTTGACCGCCGCCGCATTCATTGCCCCGGCAGAGGTGCCAGACATGGACGCGATTTCAATGTCGTCATGTTCAAGGATTTTATCAAGCACGCCCCAAGTGTAGGCGCCGTGTGCGCCCCCACCTTGGAGCGCGAGGTTAATGCGTTTCATATTGGGGCTTTTGGATCTAGGTGCCATAAAAAATCAGCCTTTCGCTGCAATGGATATGTCCCCTCCCTAGGCCGTCAACGGGCGCGCTCGAATGGCGCGCCCGGTCTTTGATCAAAGCGCCGTCCAGCCGCCGTCCACGCTGATGGTGGTGCCGGTGATCTGCTTGGCCGCGTCCGAACATAGGAACACGGCTGTGCCTCCCAGCTCTTCGACGGTGGCAAATTCCTTAGACGGCTGGCGCTCGAGCATGACGTTCTTGATCACGTCCTCGCGGCTCATGTCGTATTTTTCCATGGTGTCGGGGATTTGTGCCTCGACCAGCGGGGTCAGCACGTAGCCCGGACAGATCGCATTGGCGGTGATGGGCTCTTGCGCCGTCTCCAGCGCGGTCACTTTCGTCAGACCCACAACACCGTGCTTGGCGGCCACATAGGCCGATTTATAGGGGCTCGCGGTCAAGCCGTGCGCCGACGCGATGTTCACAATGCGGCCCCATCCAGCCTCGCGCATTTTTGGCAGCGCAGCAGCGGTGGTATGGAACGCCGAGCTGAGGTTGATCGCGATGATCGCGTCCCACTTCTCGACGGGAAACTCATCAATGCCTTTGACGAACTGGATGCCCGCGTTGTTCACGAGGATATCGCACTTGCCAGCCTTGTCGATCAGGGCGCGGCATTCGTCGGCCTTGGACATGTCGGCCTTAATGTAAGTTACAGATACGCCGAATTCCTCAGACATATCAGAGGCCAGCTTGTGGTCTTCTTCGTTGTCGGTGAACGAATTCAGGACGACATCTGCGCCAGCTTTGGCCAGCTCGCGCGCCACGCCCAAACCAATCCCCGAGTTCGAGCCGGTCACGACAGCGGTTTTGCCCTTCAAAGTCATAAATTCCCCCTTATGAAATGACGACGATTGTGCGCATTGTCCGTGCAGGCGCAGAATCGATTCCTATCACTGCATTAAGTTCATTGGGGCGGCTTCAGTTCCACAGATACTTCGCGTCCGGCGGCAAAAAACCGCGTTATGTCAATGATGTGACAGCGAAAAAAAACGCCGGCACAAGGCCGGCGCAAGTATTGAGGCAGGTTTCATACAGGCAAGAAACCTATCGAGCAGTGACTTCTGTATAAGCAATTGCGCGCCACTGTCCAAGCTAAAAGTTTGAAAAGACACAGAACGGTGTCTAGGATTTTACCTGATTGATCCGCATAGCACCCGAGGAGAGGCGTACGTGGCATTGTTTTTAAGGAAGAAACCGGCATTCACGACCATGGTGGGCGCACTGGCCCTATTGGCGCAAACGGCATGGGCCGAACCGATGCACGGGATTGCCATGTACGGCGCACCTGCCCTGCCAGAGGGATTCGAATCTCTGCCTTACGTAAACCCCGAGGCCCCGAAGGGTGGCCGGGTGGTCATGGGCGAGACCGGAAGCTTTGACAGTTTGAACCCTCATCAAGCCAAAGGAAGCGTGCCGTGGCAGTTACGTTTCGTGGCCTACGAAAGCTTGATGGGACGTAATTGGGCCGAACCTTTCGGTCTGTATGGGCTGATCGCCGAAACAATCGAAACCGCAAAAGATCGCAGCTGGGTCGAATTCACTTTGCGCGACAATGTCACCTTTAGCGACGGGACGCCCCTGACCGTTGAGGATGTGATGTGGTCCTATGAGACGCTCGGCACTGTGGGCCACCCGCGCTACCTTGGCGTCTGGTCCAAGGTCGAAAGCATGGAGCAAACCGGCGAGCGCAAGATCAAGTTCACCTTCAACGATGACAACCCAGAATTGGCGCTGCTGATCGGGATGCGCCCCATTCTGAAGAAGGCGCAGTTTGATGAGGTCAGCTTTGAGGATGCGGGGGTGAACGTGGTGCCGATCACCACCGCGCCCTACGTGATCGAGGACTACGAGACAGGCCGGTATGTCAGCCTCAAGCGCGACGAGGACTATTGGGGGAATGATCTGCCCTTCCGCCGCGGGACCAACAACATCGACGAATTTCGTATGGAGTTTTATGGCGATGGCTCGGTCATGTTCGAGGCGTTCAAGGCGGGCGAACTCAATGCCTTCCGTGAAACGAGCGGGCAGAAGTGGGACACCGTCTATGACTTCCCAGCGGTTCAACGCGGTGACGTGGTGAAATCGGAAATCCCGCACCAGCGCCCCAGCGGGATCACTGGTCTGGCTATGAACACCCGCGAAGCGCCGTTTGACGATTGGCGCGTCCGCGAAGCGATGATGCAGGCGTTTAACTTCGAATTCATCAATCAGGCGCTGAACGGTGGCAAGCAGCAGCGCATCACCTCGTACTTCTCGAACTCGCTTCTGTCGATGGACCACGGCCCCGCCGAAGGCCGCGTTCTAGAGTATCTGAACCAGTATCAGGACGCCCTGCTGCCCGGCGCGATCGAAGGCTACGACCTGCCCGTCTCAGATGGATCAGAGCGCAACCGCCGCAACCTGCGCACTGCGGTTGGCCTGCTCGAAGAGGCTGGCTGGACTGTGGACAGCGATGGCGTGCTCAAAGATGCCGAAGGTCAGCCCTTTGAATTCGAAATCCTGCTCCGTCAGGGCAGCAGCGAAGTCCAAAGCATCAGCGATATCTTCGTCAAACATCTCGAAAGCCTTGGGATTACTGCGACCATCAATGTGGTGGACGCCGCGCAGTACCGCGAGCGGACCGATGCCTTTGACTATCATATGACCTACTACCGCCGCGGTGTGTCCCTGAGCCCAGGCAACGAACAGTACCTCTATTGGGGCTCTGACGCTGCGGGCACCCAAGGCAGCTACAACATGATCGGGATTGAGAATGCCGCCGTGGACGGTCTGATCGGTGATATCCTCTCGGCCCAAAGCACCGAGGATTTCGTCGCCGCGACCAAGGCGCTGGACCGTGTCCTGACCACGGGGCGGTATGTCATTCCTTTCTACAATTGGAATGTCAGCTGGATCGCCCATGATCGTCACCTGAAATATCCAGAAACTTTGCCGATCTATGGCGATTGGCTGGATTTCATGCCAGACGTCTGGTGGTACGAAGAAGACTAAGGACATCCGCTATGAAGACCATCGTCCTGTTGGCCCTGCTCGCCAGTTTGACCGCCTGTAACACGGTCGAAGGCGTGGGCCTTGATATCGCAGACAGTGCCCGCGCCGTGCGCGGTTTGTTCTGATATAATTCCTCTAGGCAGAACTGGCGGACAGGCGTACTGTCCCGCCAGTTTTTGTCTTCGGGAAACAAATGAATATTCTCGTGTTATGTGTGGGCAACGATGCCCGCTCGATCCTACTGGAATCGATCCTAAACGACCTATCTCCTCAACGCATGACAGCTTATTCCGCCGGACCAGCCCCTGCTGAGTCGGTACCGCGAGCTGTTCTCAGCCTGCTGGAGGCGCAGGACCAAGCCACCGCTGATTTAGCGCCAAAGAGTTGGGACGCGTTCACGGGTGTGGATGCGGTCCCCGTGGATCTGGTGATCAGCTTGTGTGATTTGTCTGCGTACAAAGCGCCCAAATGGCCTGCGGGCACCCCGCGCGGCGTTTGGCTGACCCCCGATCCGATGACCGAAGAGGCCCCGCTGGATCAGGTCTACGAAACCCTCCTGCGTCGCGCCAAAGCCTTTCTCAAGCATAGCTTCGAGATCATGGACGAGGGCGAGGCCAACGCCGCCCTCAAGCGCATCGGAAAGCTGTAACTGTCAGACCAGCGATGTGACCCACAGGATCGTGGCGTCCTCTGCGCTGGTCGAGACCACGTTATGCCCCATGGTCCCATCGTAATAGGCGCTATCACCACGCTTCATTTCGATGGGCTCGTAGAATTCGGTGAACAGCTTGATGGTGCCGGTCAGGACATAGAGGAATTCCTCGCCGTCGTGGCGCACCCAGCCGTCGAATTCGTCCATAGACCGCGCGCGGATGCGGGCGCGGTAGGGCAGCATCGTTTTCTTGGTCAGGCTCTCGGCCAAGAGTTCATGCTCGTAGGTCGCTGTGGTGATCGCCGCGCCCTCGCCCGACTTGGTAGAGGTCATGCGCCCGTTCACCTGAGATTTGTGCGGCGGCGTGAACAGTTGCGGCACGCTAATCCCCAACCCCACGGCCAGCTTTTTCAGCGCCTCGTAGGTCGGGGACATCTGGCCATTCTCGATCTTGGACAGGGTCGAGCGGGCCAATCCGGCTTTCTGGGCGGCTTGCTCTAGCGTCCAGTTTCCCTCTTTGCGCAATTCGCGCACACGGGCCCCAAGGTCCAAAGGCACGGCGTGCACGTCCTCTTCGGAGTCGCGGGCAACACGGATCAGCTGTCTGGGGTCTTTGTTTGTCATGAAGGTTCTGTAATCGCGTGCCCTAACTCTTGCAACTGGGCCTGCGCGGCCTTAGCCAAGAGCCATGCAATCACTCACGACGCCGACGCCCCAAGCGCCCTGCCCCGACCCATTCAATATGGCCGCCTACGTCCTGAACGGCAGCGGCGCCCCAGATGACAAGATCGCCCTTGCAGTGCTGGCCTTGTCCGGTGCGGAACGCTGGAGTTATGGCAAACTGCGCAGTGCTGCCTTGGGCACGGGCACGGGGCTGTTGAACGCTGGATTGAAACCCGGCGACCGCGTGATGCTGCGGCTGGGAAATACCGTCGATTTTCCGCTGGCCTTCCTGGGCGCGATTGCGGCGGGCCTGATCCCCGTGCCGACCAGCAGCCAACTGACCGCGCCAGAGGCGGGCAAGCTCGCGCAGATCATCCAGCCCGCTGCGATCCTGCAATCCCCTGACGTTCCGGCGCCCGAGGGCGATTGGCGCTCGATCCCCCAAGCGGATCTGCGCGTGATGCGCGATCTGGAGCCGGTGACGCCAGAGATGGGTGATCCGGACCGGATGGCCTACATCATCTTCACCTCTGGTACATCGGGGACGCCCCGTGCTGTGTGCCACGCGCACCGCGTTGTCTGGGCTCGGCGTATGATGTGGGCGGGATGGTATGACCTACAGCCCACGGATCGTTTGCTGCATGCAGGCGCGTTCAACTGGTCGTTTACGTTGGGCACGGGCATGATGGACCCTTGGGCCTGCGGGGCGACCGCGCTGATCCGTGCGGATGGGACGGACCCCAAGGCCCTGCCCTTGCTGCTCAAACGCCACGACGCCACGCTGCTGGCCGCAGCCCCCGGCGTTTATCGCAAATTCCTGAAAGACCACCCCAGCCTGAGCCTGCCCAAACTGCGCCACGGCCTCTGCGCAGGTGAGAAACTGCCCGAAGCCCTGCGCACCGCTTGGGCCGAGGCCACAGGCACCGGCCTCTATGAGGCCTACGGGCAGACCGAGATTTCGACCTTTATCTCCGGCAATCCAGTGCGGCCCTCGGCCACTGGTACCCTCGGTGCGCCGCAGGACGGTCGTCTGGTGGCGATTGTAGATGAAACCGGCCAGCCCGTGCCCCGCGGCACCGCTGGGACGATCGCCATTGACCACCGCGATCCGGGCCTCATGCTGGGCTATCTAGACGCGCCAGAAGCCACGGCGGAAAAGAGGTGCGGCGATTGGTTTCTGACTGGCGATCAGGGGATCATGGACGAAAACGGCTTCATCACCTATCAAGGGCGCGATGATGACCTGATGAACGCGGGCGGCTTCCGCGTCTCTCCGCTCGAGGTCGAGGCGACGCTCTCTCATATCGAGGGCATCCACGAGGTCGCCGTGACCGATGTCGAGATCAAGCCTGACGTGCGTGTGATTGCGGCGTTTTACACCGCCGATGCCGACCTCGACGAGGCCGCGCTGGCCTCCTATGCCGAGGCCAATCTGGCCCGTTACAAGCAGCCCCGTCTGTGGGTGCATTTGACTGAACTGCCGCGCAACCCGAACGGCAAGCTGCGCCGCAAGGAATTGAAACAACCCTAAGGCCCCGAAAGGCACCCGATGGTTAAATTGAATTTGTTCTCCGACCCGATCTGCCCTTGGTGCTACATCGGCTACACCGAATTGACCCGCGCATTGGCGGAACGCCCCAAGCATCCCTTTGATCTGGAATGGTTGCCATTCCAACTAAATCCCGAGATGCCAGCGGAGGGAGTCGATAGACGCGCTTACCTAGAGGCGAAATTCGGCGGCAAGGAAGGCGCCGTCAAAGCATACGGGCAAGTCTCTGAACGCGCAGAAGAAATCGGGCTTGATTTGGATTTATCCTCTATTTCTCGCACACCTAATACGCTCGACGCGCACAGACTAATTCACTGGTCTGGGGTCGAAGGCCGCCAGACCCCGGTTGCCACGGCTCTGTTTCGGGCATACTTCAATGAGGGTCGGGATATCTCGGAACATGAAGTTCTGGCCGACATTGCCGACGGTGCCGGTATGGACGCAGCATTGATCCTGCGCCTTTTAGCGAGTGACGCCGACAAAGACGAAATTTTGCAGAAAGACGCCATGGCCCGCGAGATGGGGGTTCAGGCGGTGCCGACCTTTGTGGTGGCCGGTCAACATGCCGTGCCCGGAGCGCAGCCGTCAGACCTATGGGTCAAGGTGATAGATGAACTAGTAGGAGCCTAAGCGCATGTTCAAAGCCCCCACGAAGCCACTCAAGTTTCCGGAATTCGTGGGGATGCTGGCAATGCTCTTTGCCACGCTTGCCTTCTCCATCGACTCCATGCTGCCTGCCATCCCGCGGATCGCGCAGGAAATGACCCCCGACGACGTCAACCGTGCCCAGTTGATCATCACCAGCTTTGTTCTGGGAATGGGCATCGGGACGTTCTTTGCCGGACCTCTGTCTGACTGGTTCGGACGCAAGATCACTGTGGCCGTGGGCCTCGGGATCTACATGCTGGCCTCACTTTATGCGGCTGGCACCAATGATATGGAGCACCTATTGGCCTCGCGTTTCGTGATGGGCCTTGGGGCATCGGCGCCGCGTGTGGTTAGCCTTGCCATGGTGCGCGACCTCTACAAAGGCCGCGAGATGGCGCGGATCATGTCCTTTGTCATGACCGTGTTTATCTTGGTGCCTGCGATGGCGCCCTCGATCGGCGCCGTCATCATCGCGTATTCCAGCTGGCGTGGTGTTTTCGTCGCGTTTGTGTTTTTTGCGCTGTTCTCGGGCGGCTGGCTGATGCTGCGCCAACCCGAAACGCTGGACAAAGCGAACCGCCGTCCCCTGCGCCTGAGCGCGATCCGCTACGCGCTGGGAGAGGTTTTGGGCAACCGCGTGGTCGTGATGTACATCGCCGCCCTGTCGTTGGGCTTTGGCCAGATGTTCTCGTTTATCTCGAGCGCGCCGCAGCTGTTCACGGACACTTACGAGCGTGGTGATACGTTCCCGATCTGGTTTGCCGGTGTGGCGGCCTTTGCCGCGATTGCGTCCTTTACCAACGCCCGTTTGGTGATGACGCTTGGCATGCGCCTGTTGTCGACGACCGCTCTGGGAGTGCAATGCGCTGCCTCGATCATCGCGATGATCCTGCTGGAAAGCGGCTTCGTCGCACCGGAATACCAGTTCTATGTTTTCGTCGGTTATATGGCGATTTCGTTCTTCATGATCGGTCTGGTTTTTGGCAACATCAACGCGCTGGCGATGGAACCCTTGGGCCACGTTGCAGGCTTTGCTGCTGCGATCATTGGCGCGATCTCGACTGTTCTGGCGGTGCTGATTGCGGTGCCTGTGGGCTATTCCTATGACGGCACGCCGATGCCGCTGTTGATCGGTGTCGCCCTGTGTTCGGGCTTTGCCTACCTGATCATGCGGATTTCCCGCCGGTACGAGGCTGTTGCGACCGTCTGATCGGGCCGCTCACTGAAAGGACCAAAGGCCGCCTTACTTGGCGGCCTTTTTCTGTTTCTGAACTTCGACAACTTTTTCGGCCAGTGCTTTGGCGATGTTGAATGCGCCCTTGATCTTGTCCGCCTCGGTCGACCAGTCCCGCAGGATGACGATCTTGTTGTCCTTGATCTTGGCTTTGCCCTTTTCGGCCTGCACGAACTCTACCAGACCTTGGGGTGAGGCGAATTTGTCGTTGTGGAACTGGATCGTCGCGCCCTTGGGGCCGCCATCCAGTTTCGCGATCCCTGCCCGTTTGCACATGGCTTTGATCCGAACGATCAGCAGCAGCGTGTTCACCTCTTTGGGCAGCTTGCCGAAACGGTCGATTAGTTCGGCGGCAAAGCCTTCCAACTCGACCTTCTTGGTCAGTTCGGACAGGCGACGATAGAGGCCAAGGCGTACGTCCAGATCGGGCACATAATCCTCGGGGATCAGGACGGGCACACCCAGATTGATCTGCGGCGCCCACTGATCGTCTGTGTCGTCCAGAAGCCCTTCCATCTGGCCGGATTTGATCTTGGCGATCGCCTCTTCCAGCATGGATTGATAGAGCTCGTAGCCCACGTCCTTCATCTGGCCGGACTGTTCTTCACCGAGCAGGTTGCCCGCTCCGCGAATGTCCAGATCCTGAGAGGCCAGCGTAAAGCCCGCACCCAAGGTATCCAGCGACCCCAACACGCGCAGACGCTTTTCCGCGGTCGCGGTCAGTTTCGCCCGCGGTTTGGTGGTCAGGTAAGCATAGGCGCGGGTTTTCGAGCGGCCCACACGGCCACGGATCTGATAGAGCTGCGCCAGACCAAACATGTCTGCGCGGTGCACGACCATGGTGTTCGCGGTGGGAATATCGAGGCCCGACTCCACAATCGTTGTCGCCAACAGCACATCGTATTTCCCGTCGTAGAAGGCGTTCATCCGGTCGTCGAGCTCGCCCGCCGCCATCTGTCCGTGGGCGACGATATAGCTGACTTCAGGGACCTGCTCTTTCAGGAATTCCTCGATCTCGGCCAGATCGGTGATGCGCGGTACGACAAAGAAGGACTGCCCGCCGCGATAGTGTTCTCGCAGTAGCGCCTCTCGGATGGTCACCTTGTCGAACTCGGAGACGTAGGTCCGGATCGATAGGCGGTCGACGGGAGGCGTGCCGATGATCGATAGATCACGCACGCCGGTCAGCGACAATTGCAAAGTGCGTGGGATCGGCGTCGCGGTCAGGGTCAACACGTGGATGTTCGAGCGCAGCTGTTTCAGGCGCTCTTTATGGTTCACGCCGAAATGCTGTTCTTCGTCGATGATCAGCAAACCCAGACGGTCGAATTTAATGGTCTTGGCCAGAACCGCATGGGTGCCGACAACGATATCGACAGTGCCATCCGCCAACCCCTTGCGGGTTTCGGACGCCTGTTTGGCGCTGACGAAACGGGACAGCTGGCGGACCTCCAGCGGGAAGCCGCGGAAGCGTTCTTGGAAGCCTTTGGCGTGCTGACGGGCCAAGAGCGTGGTCGGCGCGATGACCGCCACCTGTACGCCGGACATGGCCGCGATAAAGGCCGCGCGCATGGCAACCTCGGTCTTGCCAAAGCCAACATCCCCGCAGATCAGGCGGTCCATTGGGGTACCGCTGGTCAGATCCTCGACCACGTCGTTGATTGCGCGCAACTGGTCGTCGGTTTCCTGATAGGGGAAGCGCGCGCAGAACTCTTCCCACGCGTGGGCTGGCGGCTCCAGCATCTGGCCTTTGCGAAGGGCGCGTTCGGCCGCGACGCGGATCAGCTTGTCCGCCATCTCGCGGATGCGCTCTTTCAGGCGGGCTTTCTTGGCCTGCCATGCGCCGCCACCCAGACGGTCCAACAGCCCTTCGTCATGTCCATAGCGGGACAGAAGTTCGATGTTCTCAACAGGCAGATAAAGACGCGCCGCCTCGGCGTATTCCAGCACGATGCATTCATGCGCCGCACCTGCTGCTGTCACGACCTCCAGCCCTTGATAGCGGCCGATGCCGTGGTCTACGTGCACCACCAGATCGCCCGGCGTCAGTGAAGTCGCTTCGGTCAGGAAGTTCTCGGCCTTGCGACGTTTCTTGGGCTGGCGGATCAGGCGATCCCCCAGAACGTCCTGTTCCGAGATCACCGTGAGGGCTTTGTCGCCCATGGGCGCTTCGAACCCGTGCTCCAGCGACCAGACCGCCAGATGCAGGCCGGTTTTGCCGATACGGGTGCCGTCCATGATTGGGATCGCTTCGGCCAGACCTTCGTCCTCGATCAGGCCGGTCAGACGCTCACGCGCGCCTTCGGAATAGCTGGCGATGACCACGGGGCCTTTGGCGAGCTTCTTCTTGATGTGGTCGGCAAGGGCACCAAACAGGCTGACGCTTTCTTGCTGACGCTCTGGGCTAAAGTTCCGCCCGATCCGCCCGCCCGCGTCGGTCACATTGGGGCCGGTCGCTTGGGGCAAGGGGTTAAACTGGATCACACGGCGGCTGTTCACCGTCTCGTTCCACGCCTCATCAGTCAGATAGAGCAGTTCAGGCGGCGCGGGTTTGTAGGGGGTGTCGCCCTTTTTGCTGGTTTGCAGGGCGTGCTGGCGGGTTTCGTACTGGTCCGCGATGCCCTCCCAACGGGACAGACGGGCGGCGGTCATCGCCTCGTCCAGGGTAATCACCGCATCGGGGGCAAAGTCGAACAGGGTTTCCAGCCGCTCGTGGAAGAACGGGAGCCAATGCTCCATGCCCTGCTGTTTGCGGCCCGCGCTGACAGCCTCGTACAGAGGGTCGTCGCTGCCCGCCGCGCCAAATTCGATGCGGTAGTTCTGGCGGAAACGGGTGATGGCGGTGTCTTCGAGAATGACCTCTGACACAGGGGCAAGTTCGATGATGTCGAGCTTGTCCGTAGTCCGCTGGCTGACCGGATCGAACCGGCGGATACCATCGAGCGTGTCGCCAAAGAAGTCCAGACGGACAGGCCCCGTATCACCGGGCGGGAAGATGTCGATGATGCCGCCGCGGATGGCGTAGTCGCCGGGCTCCATCACCGTGGGGCTCTGGCTGAAGCCCATCCGCACAAGGAAATTCCGCAGCTCTTTTTCGTCCACGCGGCTGCCGACTGACGCGATAAACGACGCGCCACGCAGGGTATCTCGCGCAGGCACCCGCTGGGTCGCAGCGTTCAACGTTGTCAGCAGAACGTACTTTTCAGGCATCCCGTGGACCAGCGCGGCCAGCAAGGCCATGCGCGCAGCGGTGATGTCGGGGTTCGGTGACACGCGGTCAAACGGCAGACAGTCCCACCCCGGAAACGTAAAGACAGGCATATCGGGCGCAAAGAATTTCAGTGCGTCCCGCATGGCCTGCATGCGTTTGTCGTCGCGGGCCACGTGCAGGACGGGCGCTTTGCTGCGCTCCATCTCGGACAGGATGAGGCGGGCGTCATAGCCTTCGGGCGCGCCGCCCACGGTCAGGTGTTGAGCGTTCCAAGTTACCATGGCTTAACCGAATACTCCGAGGCTGAGGTTCTGGTACATGCCCCAGAGCGAGGTCACGAATACCGAGATCATCCCAATCAGTTGGGTGTAGAACCGGTTGCGGGTGATGGCATCGCACAGGGCGGTGCCTTGGATCGTGTTGTCGATGATCCGACCGGCGAATTGCATCCGCAGAAACGTGACGATCATCGCGGGGGCCATCAGCAGGAAAACCGCCTGCGCAAACTCCAGTCCGAACCAGAAGCCCAGAAACAGCAGCATACTGAGCGTAAAGGACAAACCTGCCACAATCCATGTACCTGCACGGTCATAGACCATCAGCATGCGCCGCGCCTTGATGTGGACCAGAGCGTTCAGATCGGCCATTTCCTGTCCGGCATTCTTCCGTGCCCGTCCGACCATGTCATAGGGCACACCGAGCACAAAATGGCTCAGGGACGACCACATGGCCGCCAGCACAATCCAGTACCACAGATTGGAGAATGACCGCATGTCGATCAGTTCAAAGATACGCCCGCCAAGGTCCAAGGCACTCTCCTGAAAATGATGTCAGGAACGGGACATAGCGCGGTTGAACCGTAATGCCCAGACTTGAGGTGACTGCAAATCCGTGGCACCCATCAAAAAACCTTTGGAGGTCCGATCATGCCCTATGCTCCTGCTGCTTTTCCTGCCGGCCGTCCGCGCCGCGTGCGCCGTACCCCTGCCCTGCGCGGTTTGGTCCGCGAGAACAACCTGAGCGTGGATGACCTGATCTGGCCGGTCTTTGTTCGCGATGGCCAAGGGGTCGAAGAGCCCGTGCCCTCGATGCCCGGTGTGTACCGCCGCAGCGTGGACAATATCGTCGAGGCCGCCAAAGAGGCGTTTGATCTGGGCGTGAGCACAATCTGTCTGTTCCCCTATACCGATCCGGCCAAGAAAACGCTGGACTGCGCCGAGGCATGGAACCCCGACAACCTGTCCAACACTGCCACCCGCGCGATCAAGGCGGCACTGCCGGACATGGCCGTCATGACCGACGTGGCACTGGACCCCTACAACATCACGGGTCAGGACGGGTTCCTGGTCGATGGCTATGTGGTGAATGACGAAACGGTCGAAGCGCTGGTCAAACAGGCGCTGTCACAGGCCGAAGCTGGCGCGGACATCATTGGGCCGTCGGATATGATGGACGGGCGGATCGGTGACATGCGTCAGGCGCTGGAACATGCGGGCCACATCAACGTCGCGATCCTGAGCTACAGCGCCAAATACGCCAGCGCCTTTTACGGGCCGTTCCGGGACGCGGTCGGTGCCTCTGGCGTTCTGAAGGGTGATAAGAAGACCTACCAGCTTGATCCGGCCAATACGGATGAGGCCATGCGCTGCATCGCCCGCGATCTGGACGAAGGCGCGGATATGGTCATGGTCAAGCCCGGCATGCCCTATCTGGACATCTGCCGCCGCGCGCAGGACGAATTCGGTGTGCCTGTCTACGCCTATCAGGTCAGCGGCGAATACGCGATGATGCAGGCCGCGGCCCAGAACGGCTGGATCGACGGCGAACGCGCCATGATGGAGAGCCTGATGTGCTTCAAGCGCGCGGGCTGTAATGGCGTTCTGACCTACTTTGCCCCCGCTGCGGCCAAGATCATCGGCGCCTAAGGTCCCATTTCAGGGCAAACACGCGCTTGTCGGGTGACATAATCGGTCGACAAGCCTATAGTTGCGCCATAACAACCGGGAATACCCCGTTAGAGGACAGGCAAAACCATGACAGACATTAGCCGTCGTTTCTTTACCGTCGCCGGTTTGGGCGCGCTTCCGCTGGTCGCTGCGTGCGGCAATGGCGTGAATTCGCAGGGCGCTCAGATCATCGACGCCCGCGTCGACAGCACATTGAGCTACATGTTCAACAATTACCCCGGCACCCGCGAGCTGGCCGATAAATCGGTTGGTATGCTGGTCATGCCGCTGGTGACCGAAGCCGGCCTTGGCTTTGGCGGGGCCTATGGCCGCGGCGCCCTGCGCATCAACAACGCGACCGTCGATTATTATGCCTCGACCAAGGGCACTGTCGGTTTCCAGATCGGCGCGCAGCAGTATGCGCACGTTCTGTTCTTCATGACCCCCGATGCACTGGCGGATTTCCGTCGCTCCAGCGGTTGGGCTGCGGGCGCGAACGTCGAATATGCTCTGGCCGACAAAGGCGAGAAGATCCGCGCCGAGACAACAACATCGCTGGCGCCCGTCGTCGCTGTTGTCTTTGGCCAGACCGGTCTGCGCGTTGGGGCCACCCTCGAAGGGTCCAAGTACACCCGCATCATCCCCTGATTGCGGCTGCATCGGCGGAATTCAGAGATCCCGGTGATGGCAACATCATCGGGATTTTCTTTTGCATCAGGGTGACTTCGCGCGGGTTGTTGCCAGCGGACCTGCCCCGTTCGTACAGTTGGTCTTGCGAATCCGGCGCGGCGGCCCACCTCCTGTTAGGACGGCCCCGCTGGCCGGAATTGGACCAAAAGGATTTGAGCGCATGGATATCGAACTGATCGGAGCCCCCGTCGACAGCGGCAAAAAAGGCAAAGGCTGCCTCATGGGCCCCGATGCGTATCGCACAGCCAATCTGGCGCGCGCGCTGCGGCGGCTTGGCCATAGCGTGACCGATGTGGGCAATCTGACGCCCGATATGGTGGCCGATCCAGACTGCGCCAATCCCGCTGTACATTCGTTGGCCGAAACCGTCGGATGGACCCAGTCCCTGCACCGCGCGGGACGCAACGCCATGCAAGCAGGACGCTTGCCGATCTTTTTGGGCGGCGATCACAGCCTGTCACTGGGCTCGGTCACTGGCGTCGCTACCGCAACCGACAAGCCCCAGTTCGTTCTTTGGCTTGATGCCCATTCCGATTTCCACACGCTGATGACCACCGAGAGCGGGAACCTACACGGCACGCCTCTGGCCTACATCACAGGCCGCGACGGGTTCGAGGGCTTCCCCGCTGTTCCCAATCCCGTTCCCGAACAGAACATTTGCATCATCGGCCTGCGCTCTGTGGACGAGGCCGAGCGCGGGATGCTCGAAGACAGCGACATTCGCTACCACGATATGCGCGAGATTGATGAAAACGGCATTTCTGTGCTGCTGCGACGCTTTCTCAAGGATGTGGCGGACGCTGGCGGCAATCTACACGTGTCGCTGGATGTGGACTTCCTAGACCCCTCTGCAGCGCCTGCGGTCGGCACGACCGTTCCCGGCGGCGCGACAGTGCGCGAAGGGCACCTGTGCATGGAGCTGATCGCAGACAGTGGGCTCATGACCTCGCTCGATCTGGTCGAGCTGAACCCGTTCCTAGATGAACGCGGACGCACCGCGCAATTGATGGTGGACCTTGCGGCGTCTGCGCTGGGGCGCCGTGTGTTCGATCGTCCGACGCGCGCCTATAGCAGTTAAGCCTGCAATTCAGCGTCCCAGTACAGGTAGTCCATCCAGCTGACGTGCAGATGATTTGGGGGGAACTTACGCCCCACCGATTGCAACTCTTCGGCTGAGGGCTGCTTTGGCGGTTTGCGCAGGTGCATGTTGGCTTGGCGCAAGGATTTGGACCCCTTGCGCAGATTGCAGCGTGAACAGGCTGCCACGACATTTTCCCAACTGGTTATGCCGCCTCGTGCGCGCGGGATCACGTGATCAAAGGTCAGATCGCCCCGTCCGCCGCAGTATTGGCAGCAAAATTCGTCCCGTAGAAAAAGATTAAAGCGCGTGAAGGCCACGCGCTTTTGAGGTTTTACAAAATCTTTGAGGACAACGACCGAAGGTATCCGGACTTCCATTTTCTGGCTTCGGACCGTGGTGTCGTATTCGGCAACGATGTCGACTCTATCGAGCCAGACCGCCTTGATCGCCTCCTGCCAAGGCCAAAGCGACAAGGGATAGTAGGACAATGGACGATAGTCCGCATTTAGCACCAGCGCCGGGTGATGTTTCAATGCGCCAGGTTCTCTTACGAATTCAGTCCTAAAGTCACCGTCCATGGAAAAAGCCTCTTTGCCCCGTCTGTCTAACTGACCCGAGGCGGGACAACCCGCCCCGTATACCTAACACTATATATCGCGGCTTACCTCTGGCAAGCCTCTTGATATGGCGTGTTGTTCACGGTTTTAGTCAGATTTCGTGACAGATTGGTGACGGGGCGGACTGCCCCGCATCCAAATCGGGCAGGCTTACATCCCCAGCTTGTCGCGCATGAACGCCAAGGCAACACCAAGGCCCTCTGGCGAAATGCCGTGCGCGGTGCCTTTCATAACGTGGGCGTAAACCTCTTTGAAATCAGCCGCTTGCAGTGCCTCGACGGCTTCGGGAAGGCTTTGCGGCGGCACCACGTCGTCCTGATCGCCGTGCAGCAGCAGGATCGACGGATAGGATTTCGCCTCGTCTTTCAGCAGTTCGGGAACCAGCAAACGGCCCGAGAACCCGATCACGCCTCCGATCGCCTCTTCGAAACGGGGCGCGACGTGGAGTGCCATCATCGTGCCCTGAGAGAAACCGATCAGCACAAGTTGTTCGGGCAGAATGTCTTCGTCGTCCAGAATGCCCATCAAATAGGCGTTCAGGTCTTCAACAGCGGCGCGCATCCCGCGCTCTGCCTCTTCCTCAGACGAATTGTCGATCCACGGGATCGGGAACCACTGATAGCCCATCGGTGCGCCAGCGCAATTTTCAGGGGCGTCGGGCGCATAGAACGTGGTGTCAGGCAGATGTTCGGCCAGCGGATCGGCCAAACCCATCAAGTCCGCGCCATTCGCGCCGTAGCCATGCAAAAATACGATTACCGAGCGGGTTTGCCCCGAGGCCGCCTCGCGGCGGTCCGACTGTAGAACGCGAGTCATCTGATCCCTTCCCTGTCCTTTGCCACATGGTAGTAAGCCCACAGAAGCCGCGCCGCAACAGCCCGCCACGGGCTCCAGTCTTCGGCCATCAAGCGCAGGGCTTTTTCTTTGGGCCGTTCGGGCAGATCAAACAGAATGCGGGCGCCTTCTTGGAGGGCCAGATCACCGGGGGCAAAGACATCCGCGCGCCCCAGACTGAACATTGCGTAAATCTCGGCGGTCCAGACGCCAATGCCGCTGACTTGCGTCAGGGTCGCAACAACCTGATCTGTCGAAGCGTCGCGCAGCGCCTTGAAATCAATTCGCGCCTCGGCCAAGGCTTTGGCGTACTTGATCTTCTGTCGCGACATACCGCAAGCGCGCAACTCTTCTTCGGTCGCCCACATGACTTTTCGCGGGCCGGTCAGTTTCGCAGCGCGCAACCGATTCCAGATCGCATTCGCGGCTGCGACGCTGACTTGCTGGCTGACGATTGCGCTCAGCAACTGTTCAAAACCGTCCTTGCGCCGGCGCAGGGGCAACGGACCGGTTGCCTCCAAAGCGGCTGCAAATCTTGGGTCTGTCGTTGCCAGCCAAGCCGCGCCTTCGGCGACGCAGGCGTCGCTGATGATGATCCGTTCGTCCATGGTCGCACAGTGCGTCACAAGTGCTCTGGACGCAATCGCAACAAAGTTCTACGCCTAGCGCCTATGACGACCGCATATGATCACAAACGCGCCAAGCGCAATGTCGCTGTCCTGTCCGCCGCTCAGGCGATCCTTGGCAGCCAGATGAGTATGATATTCGTGATCGGCGGTCTCGCCGGTCAACAACTGGCGCCGAACCCCTGCTTTGCCACACTGCCAATCTCGATGATTGTTTTTGGCTCCATGACCACTGCCCCATGGCTGTCAAACGTAATGCAGCGCTATGGGCGCAAAGCGGGGTTCATTCTGGGTGCCGCTGGCGGTCTCCTTGGAAGCTTCACCGCCGTGACCGCGCTGATCTACGCGAATTTCTGGCTCTTCCTTCTGGGCAGCTACCTGACCGGTATCTATATGTGTGCGCAGGGTTTTTACCGTTTTGCCGCCGCCGATACCGCGTCCGAAGAGTTCCGTCCCAAGGCAATTTCCTATGTGCTGGCTGGTGGCCTTGCCTCGGCCATCATCGGCCCGCAACTGGTGAAATGGACCGTTGATTATTCAGTGATCCCGTTCATCGGGACCTATATGGCCGTGATCGCCATCAACGTGTTGGGGATGCTACTGTTTTTGGCGCTCGACATCCCACGCCCACCTGTTCCGGCCGAGGATGCCCCCGCCGCACGCTCGCGCCGCGAGATTCTGCGCGAGCCCCGCGTGGTGGTGGCAATCATCTGTGGCATGGTGAGCTATGCGCTGATGAATTTGGTCATGACATCGACCCCATTGGCCGTCGTTGGTTGTGGCTACGAAAAAGCAGATGCTGCCGATATCGTGATGGGCCACGTGCTGGCGATGTTTGTTCCATCCTTTTTCACCGGCCATTTGATCGCAAAATTCGGTGTCGAAAAAGTCGTCTCCTTGGGTCTCTTGATCCTCGCTGTAGCGGGTGTTGTCGCGTTGCAGGGGGTCGAAATCGAGAACTTCTTTATCGCTCTGGTCCTCCTTGGGATCGGCTGGAACTTTGGCTTCATCGGCGCGACCACTATGCTGGCAAGCGCCCACCGCCCCGAAGAGCGCGGCGTTGTGCAGGGCATGAACGATATGCTGGTGTTCGGTGGTGTGACCTTGGCCTCGCTGGCCTCGGGCGGTTTGATGAATTGCTCCGGCGGGACGGCCGTCGAAGGCTGGACCGCCGTCAACATGGCTATGGCGCCGTTCCTGATGCTGGCCGGCGGTGCGCTGATCTGGCTGGTGCTGAAGCCAAAAGAAAACCCCGCCAACTAAGGCGGGGTTCGACAAGCTCATCCAAAAGCAGATTGTTTCATCAATAACAACCGCTTGCGGATGGGACTTAATCCCAGAGCGCCATCCCCAACCCTTAGCGGATTGTCCAGCGCCTGTTGCAAGATGTCCCTCGTCTGAAATCCAATGAGCGTTGCCGGACGCGCCGCCTTGTCGATCTTCCCCTCTGCCAACGCAGTTAACGCCTTGCGCGCCAGTCCTTTCAGACCCTCAGGCCGCCCATCGAGCAAGGGGATACGATTGCGCGCTGCCAGTTCGGGCACGGCCACCAGCCAATTGGCAACCCCTGCCGCATATCCGCGCTTGCGCACGGCGGCCTCTTCGGTCGAGCCCAGAGCCCGCGCTGCCACCCACATCAAGGTCGCCGAGGTCTCTTCAATATAGCTGTCGAAGTGCTCTTCATCCTCGAACGGGTCGGTGTAGATGTCCCAACGCCGCATCTCGCAACATCCGTCCAGCAGGCGCGCGCCTTCGGCATCCAGCACCTCTCCGAGCGCATCGACAACCTCGTGGCGCCGACCGCGTCCTTCGGCCACCTCGGCCAAAGCGTCACGCCACCACTGCACCCGCATTTCAGCGATCATCGTCTCCTTGGTGACCCAAGGGGCACGGCTGATCTCGACATTGAACGCATAGAGCGGAAACAGCACCCGCCGCGCCGAGACAGGCGCGGCCATGATCGCCAGAAAGCGGTCAGGATCTGCGTCATGTACGATCTTGGCACAGGCGTTGATGCTCATCAGGCTTTGGCCCCATCGCGGATCAACTTCCAAACGATCGCATCCAGCAGCGCCTCGAAACTCGCATCCACGATGTTCGCGCTGACCCCAACTGTGGACCAGCGGCGTCCTTTACCATCCTCGCTGTCGATGATGACACGGGTCACGGCTTCGGTGCCCCCCTGTGTGATCCGAACCTTGAAATCGACCAGCTTCATATCTTCGATCAGGTCGCTATACCGGCCCAAATCTTTGGCCAAAGCTTTCGCCAGGGCGTTCACAGGACCGCGGTCTGTGCCGCATGCGTCCATGCTTTCGCTGACTGACAGTTTCTTTTCACCGTCCACTTTCACGACCACAACGGCCTCGGACAAGCTGACCATCTGATTGTGCTTGTTCTTGCGGCGCTCGATAGTGACGCGATAGCGCTTCACTTCAAAGAATTCGGGACACTGCCCCATGGCTCGCCGCGCGAGCAGTTCAAAGCTCGCCTGCGCGCCGTCATAGGAATAGCCCTGCGATTCCCGCGCCTTCACATCCTCTAGTATCTGTCCCAGCACGGGATCACCGGCCTCGATCTTCAGCCCCGCCTCGGTCAAGCGCTTGCGCAGGTTCGACTGGCCCGCCTGATTGGACATGGGAATAATGCGCGCATTGCCGACCTTGGACGGCTCAATATGCTCGTAGGTGGTCGGGTCCTTCAGGATCGCGCTGGCGTGCAATCCGGCCTTGTGAGCAAAGGCGCTGGCCCCCACATAGGGCGCCTGACGGAACGGCACGCGGTTCAAGATATCGTCCAGCATCCGGCTGATCGACAGCATCCCTTCAAGCGCCTCATCACTCACGCCAGTCTCGAACTGGCTGGCAAAAGGCTCTTTCAGCTTCAACGTCGGGATCAACGTGGTCAGGTTGGCGTTGCCACAGCGCTCACCAAGGCCATTCAACGTCCCCTGAATCTGACGAGCGCCTGCTAGCACAGCTGCCAAAGACCCTGCGACCGCTTGTTCGGTGTCGTTGTGGCAATGGATGCCCAAATGATCACCAGGTATGCCAGCAGCAATGACCGCTCGAACAACATCCGCAATGACAGTCGGCTGCGCGCCGCCATTGGTATCACACAGGACCACCCAGCGCGCGCCCGCCTCATAAGCCGCCTTCACGGCCTCCAACGCGTACGCAGGGTTCGCCCGATACCCGTCAAAGAAATGTTCGGCATCAAACAGCGCCTCGCGCCCCTGCGCCACGATATGCGCCACAGACTCGCGGATATTCTCGAGGTTCTCTTCCAGCGTGATGCCGAGCGCACAGGTCACGTGGAAATCATGTGTCTTGCCCACCAGACAGACCGCAGGCGTGTCCGCATTCAGAACCGCCGCCAAAACTTCGTCATTCGCGGCAGAGCGCCCTGCCCGCTTGGTCATCCCAAAGGCGGTAAACACAGCCTTGGTCTCGGGCACCTCCTCGAAAAAGGCGGAGTCCGTCGGGTTTGCGCCCGGCCACCCGCCCTCAATGTAATCCACCCCCAACCGGTCCAAAGCGTCTGCGATCTGGTGCTTCTCAGGCGTCGAAAACTGAACGCCCTGCGTCTGCTGCCCATCGCGCAGTGTGGTGTCATACAGGTACAGCTTTTCTTTCATCACACCACCTGTCCTTCATCTTGGTCCAAATACCCTCGGGGGGCGCGGGGGGCAGACAGCCCCCCGTCCGTCAGTTGCCACAGGCGCATTGCGTTACAGGCCTTCCAACTTGGCCGCATCGAACCCGTCCTTGGACGAGAGTTCAACACCAGCTTTCGACATGCGCACTTCGACACCGGCGTCCAGTAGCGCGGTCTTCAACCGATCCACTTCGCTGAAATCCTTGGTCTCCATCGCTGTTGCACGCACCGCCGCCAGCTTCTCGGCCAAAGGCGCAAGCAGGTCCGCTCCTGCTTCGGGTTCATCCGCCCAAGTGCCCATCTCGGGCGTCAGCAGCCCCAAGAACTGAGCCGACGCGAGCAAAGCGCCCGCATCACCAGCACTCGCCAGCTTGTGAAGCTCGGCCACCGCGCCCGCGCTGTTCAGGTCGCTCGCCACGGCCTCGACAACCGCAGTGGAAACGTCGCCAGCAATAACGCCATCGGTCATCTTGCGCCACTTCTTCAGCGTATCGCGTGCAGCGCTCGCTTTGGCTTCGGTCCAGTCCATCGGCTTTCGGTAATGGGTCTGCAGGAAGACCAAACGGATCACCTCGCCCGGCCAGCCCTGCTGGAACAGGTCCTGCACGGTAAAGAAGTTGCCCAAGGACTTGGACATCTTCTTGCCCTCGACCTGCAGCATTTCGTTGTGCAGCCAAACCTTGGCAAAGCCACCTTCGGGGTTCGCGCAGCAGCTTTGGGCAATCTCGTTCTCGTGGTGCGGGAACATCAGATCGTTGCCGCCCCCGTGGATGTCAAAGGATGCGCCAAGAAGCGCATCGCTCATGGCCGAGCATTCGATGTGCCAACCAGGACGACCGCGGCCCCAAGGGCTGTCCCAGCCGGGCAGATCATCGCCGGATGGCTTCCACAGCACAAAATCCATCGGGTTGCGCTTGTAGGGCGCCACTTCAACGCGGGCACCGGCGATCATGTCATCGACCGAACGGCCCGAAAGCTTGCCGTAACCCTCTTTCCAGCTGTCCACCGCAAACAGAACGTGCCCTTCGGCGGCATAGGCGTGGCCGCGGGAAATCAGCCCTTCGATCATGGCGATCATCTCGCCGATGTACTCCGTGGCGCGGGGGGCCTGCGTCGGCTCCATCGCGCCCAAGGCGCCCATGTCATCAAGGAACCACTGAATCGTCTCGTCGGTGATCTCGCGGATATCGCGACCGGTTTCAGCGGCGCGGGCGTTGATCTTGTCATCGACGTCAGTAAAGTTCCGCACATAGGTGACGTGATCGGCGCCATACACATGGCGCAGCAGGCGGAACAGCAGGTCAAAAACCACCACCGGCCGCGCGTTCCCAAGATGCGCGCGGTCGTAGACGGTCGGTCCACAGACATACATCCGCACGTTCTTGGGGTCGATTGGCTGAAAAATCTCCCGCTGCCGCGACATCGTGTTGTGGAGTGTAATCTGGGTCATGCCTGGTCCTCGCCCCAAGGTGTCTTGAATGGGTCGCGGCGGGAATAGCATTACGGGTTTTCGGAAGAAAGCGCGAAACGGCCCGCCGGACAGTGTCTCAGCAGATCGAACAAATAATAGTAATGATTGCGCTCTGTTTCATGGGGCCGAGTTACCATGCGTCACATCCCATGCCAAGCATATTGCGAGGGACGGCATTGGGTTTTACCACTGTGCGTATGACATTGATTTATCACACTCCTCTCATGCGCGAGGATTTGCGCGCGCAAAATGTGCCGGACTCTTGGCCCTTTGGCATCGCGGATCGCGTGCACTACGGCGATCTGGATACCAACAGCCACGTGAACAACGCGGTCTATCTGAAGTGGTTCGAGAATATTCGCGTCCAGTATTTTCAGGCTTGGGACATCTTGAAGTTTCAGGCTGGCGAGCCGCGCGTGGTGCTGAAATCACTGGCGGTCGAGTACCACAAAGAAATGTTCATGAACGAAGACTATGTGGTGGCCGCACGAACCGCGTCGTTCCGAAATACGAGTTTCAGGCAGGAATATGCGGTGTATTCGGGCGATCTGCGGGTGACAGGGCAAGCAGTCATCGTCATGCTCCAGCCCGATGCGCCAGAGAAAATGGCCTTGCCCGACGCATTGAAGCAACGGTTCATCGAGGTTGACGGCGCGACTGCGGGCTGAGGCGGAATGGGGGCTGTCTGCCCCCGCTTGGCGCGGGGCGCCAATTCACCCCCGAGGGTAATTTCGCCAAGATGAAAGCAAAAAGGCACGCCGGTCGAGGGCGTGCCTTTGATGATTTTATGGGTTCGGCTTAGGCGTTCTGGACGTAGTTCACGAGGCCGAGGGTCGAGCCGTCTTTGCCTGCGCCGTCCTGATCGCCCGAGAGAATGGGTTCGAGCGCGAGCGCCAGCTCTTTGCCCAGTTCCACGCCCCACTGGTCGTAGGAGTTGATGCCGAGGATCGTGCCTTCGACAAAGACGCGGTGCTCGTAGAGCGCGATGATCTGGCCGAGGACGTAAGGCGTCATTTTAGGGTAGATCAGCGTGGTCGACGGGCGGTTGCCCGAGAAAACGCGGTGACGCGCTTGGCGTTCCAGCTCTTCGCCGGTCAGACCCTTGGCGGCCATCCGTTCGCGGCATTCATCCAGCGAGCGGCCGCGCAGCAGCGCTTCGGATTGAGCGAAGCAGTTGGCGACCAGCAGTTTGTGGTGGTGCGCCAGATCCTCTTCGTGGCCTTTGGCGGCGACCATGAATTCCACGGGGACCACTTGGGTGCCCTGATGGATCAGCTGGTAGAAAGCGTGCTGGCCGTTGGTGCCGGGTTCGCCCCAAACAATGGGACCGGCTTGGTTGGTCAGGTCAGAGCCGTCCATGGACACCGATTTGCCGTTCGACTCCATTTCCAGCTGTTGGAAATACGCGGGCAGTCGACCCAGACGGTTGTCATAGGGCAGAACCGCGCGGGTGCCGTGACCGTTTAATTGGTGGTGCCAGATGCCGACCAGAGCCAGCAGGACGGGCAGATTTTCCGAGAAATCGGCGGTCAGGAAATGCGTATCCATCGCGTCGCCGCCCTGAAGGAAGGCGCGGAAATCGTCTGCTCCGATTGCGATCATGACCGACAGTCCGATAGGGCCCCACATGGAGTAGCGGCCACCAACCCAGTCTTCGAAGCCGAAAACGCGCTCTGCGGCGATGCCCCACTCGGCGGCCTTGTCATCAGCCGAACTGAGGGCCGCGAATTGTGCGCCGGTGTCCGAGACCTGCTCTGCCATCCACTTGCGGGCGGTTTCAGCGTTGGTCATCGTCTCGATGGTGGTGAAAGTTTTGGACGCCACGATCACCAGCGTGGTGGTCGGATCGCACTTCTTCAGAACCTCGTGGATGTCCGCGCCGTCCACGTTCGACACGTAGTGGCAGGCAGGACCATCGGCGTAGGGCGATAGCGCGCGGTAGGCCATCGCAGGCCCAAGGTCCGAGCCGCCGATGCCGATGTTGATCACGTCGGTGATCTTGCCGCCCTGTGCAGAGTAGCTGCCGTCGCGGACTGCGGTGGCGAAGGCTTCCATGCGGCTCAGAGTGTCCAGAACCTCTGGCATGACGTCCTGACCGTCGACCTCGACCTTGCGACCGTTCAGGTTGCGCAGAGCGGTGTGCAGAACAGAGCGGCCCTCGGTTTCGTTGATCTTTTCGCCTGCGAACATGGCGTCACGGCGGGT
Organism: Donghicola sp.; assembly: GCF_025210255.1. NCBI lineage: Bacteria > Pseudomonadati > Pseudomonadota > Alphaproteobacteria > Rhodobacterales > Roseobacteraceae > Donghicola > Donghicola sp. The sequence continues at coordinate 200,243 of NZ_JAOARZ010000011.1, forward strand.
CGCAACGCCTGCGGTTTCCGCCAGCGCGATCAGGGATGCGCGGGTTTCCGCGTCAATGTTGGTCTTCGAGTAGTCAAACAGCATGTCCCCGAGCGCCGCCGAGAAATCGCCGAAACGATCGCCCTCGGCAAACAGGTCCAAGATGTTGCGGCCCTCGGTGCGGGCGTAATGCGCCTTGAGGTCAGTCCACATATAAAATTACTCCGTCCAATGAATTTGGGCCCGATCAAGGACAGATGCGACGGGCGCTTCCATCGGCTCGAGCGAACGGGCTTTTTCTAGTGCCTCGCGCTTTTCCGCGCCAGTGATCACGATGTGAAGGTTTGTTGAATCCTGCAGCACGCGGGCCGACAGTGTGATGCGCGGCTCTGGCGCGCCGGGCGCACGCATGGGCAGCAGGATCGGGGCGTCGGGCGACAGCGCCTCTTCCAAACGATCCGCGCCGGGGAACAGCGACGCCGTGTGCATGTCTGAGCCCATGCCAAGCAAACACACCGACAGGGGCAGCGACGGTTCGATCCCAGCGGCCAGCGCTTCCATCGACTCCTCGGGCGTTTCGGTCGGCGCATAAAGGGGGACGTATTTCGCCGCCGCAGCCTTGTTGATCAGCAAGCGCTGGCGCAACAGGCGGGTGTTCGAGCGGTCGTGATCTTCGGGCACCCAACGTTCGTCGTTCAGCAGAACGTCGACACGGTCCCAGTCCAGTGCGACTTCGTTCAGGGCGTCAAAGATCGGGCCGGGCGTGGTGCCACCGGGCACACAAAGCGAGGCACGATCACCGGTGCGCAGGGACTCGCCCAGTTCACCGGCGATGATGTTCGCGAGATCGATCATCATCATCTCGCGGTCGGGATATTCGTTAAAGTTCATTCCTTGATCTCTCTCCAGCGGCGGCCGTCGCGGTGCATCAGCATCAACGCATCATCCGGTCCGGCGCTGCCAGTATCGTAGGGTTTGGGAACGTCATTGCGGTTGGTCCACCCGTTGATGATCGGGTCGGTCCAAGCCCACGCGGCCTCGACTTCGTCGCCGCGCATAAACAGGGTCTGGTTGCCGCGGATCACGTCCATGATCAGGCGTTCATATGCGTCGGGCACCTCCTCTGCGTCCGGCCCCAGAGCCTCGGCAAAGGTCATGTCCAGAGGCACGTCCACCAAACGCATACCGCCCGGCCCCGGTTCCTTGATCGTCACGCCAAGGGTCATGCCCTCGTTCGGTTGCAGGCGAATGGTCAGCACATTGCGGTGCACGCCTGCTTCGGCGCCAAAGATCGAGTGCGGCGCATCCTTGAAGACCACAGCGATTTCACTGGTGCGGGCTTTAAGGCGTTTGCCGGTGCGCATGTAGAACGGGGTCCCGGCCCAACGCCAGTTCGAGATTTCGCAGCGCATGGCGACAAAGCTCTCGGTGAAAGAGCGAGGATTTTCGACGTCTTCGCGATAACTCGCGGATTTTTCCGAGGCACTGTACTGGCCGCGCACAATATGGTGCGGTTCGACCGGATCCAGCGCGCGGATGACTTTGAGCTTCTCGTCGCGAACGGCGTCAGGATCAAACTTGGCGGGCGGTTCCATCGCGATCAGGCACAAGAGCTGCATCAGATGGTTCTGCACCATGTCCCGCATCGCACCCGAGGTGTCGTAATAGCTGCCACGCCCACCAACGCCCACCGTCTCGGCCACGGTGATCTGGATGTGGTCGACATACTGGCTGTTCCAGAGGGGTTCGAACAGCATGTTGCCAAAGCGCACAGCCATCAGGTTCTGGACGGTTTCCTTACCCAAGTAGTGGTCGATACGGTAGATCTGACCTTCGTGGAAGTGCTCTGCCAGCGATTTATTCAGCGCGCGAGCAGTTTCCAAATCCTTGCCGAACGGTTTTTCCACAACGATGCGCGCATCGTCATCGGCAAGGCCAAATGTCTTCAGACGCTCTGCGATGGTGCCGAACAGGCTGGGTGCAACCGAGAAATAGAAGGCGCGGATCATGTCGGGGCGCAGCAAATCCCCCAACTCTTTCCACCCGCCGTCGCCCATGGCATCGACAGCCACGTAGAAAACGCGTTCCAAGAACTTCTCAAGGTTTTCGGTATCTTTGGCCGACTTGGGATCAAATTCTTCTACGGCCTCTTTGACCATGGTGCGGAACTCGTCGCAGGTCATGTCAGAACGGGCCGCGCCGATGATCCGGCCTTCGTCGGGCATCTGGCCGCTGGCATAGCGGCGGAAGAGGCCGGGCAGGATTTTGCGGCGGGCCAGATCGCCGGTGCCGCCAAAAATGACGAGATCGAAAGAATCGACCGGAATAACGCGTGAAACCATGTTTCCCTCCTCGGGTCTGACGAGCCTTGGGCTTGTTAGCGCTAACTTTGCCGCCCGTTTAAACGACATGGGGGCGGAAGTCTACCGCTACGTAGATCATCGCCCCCATAAGGTAACACTAAAATGTTGTTTTCTTTCAACCCAGCTTGCGCAAACGGGCCATCAAAGACGACGTATCCCAACGCCCGCCGCCCATGGCTTGGACATCTTTGTAATACTGGTCGATCAAGGCTGTGCCCGGCAGGCTGGCACCCAGCTCTTCGCCGGTGCGCAGGCAGATATCGAGGTCCTTGCGCATCCAGTCCACTGCAAAGCCAAAGTCATATTCGTCCTTAGCCATTGTCTGGTGGCGGTTGGCCATCTGCCAGCTGCCTGCCGCGCCTTGGCTGATCACTTCGACGACAGCTTCGATATCAAGGCCTGCTTTGCCCGCAAAATTCAGCCCTTCGGCCAGACCTTGGACAAGGCCCGCGATACAGATTTGGTTAACCATCTTGGTCATCTGGCCTGCACCGCTGTCGCCCAAGCGGCGGCAGATTTTGGAATAGGCGTCGATCACAGGCTCGGCCTTGGCATAGGCGTCTTCGTCGCCACCACACATCACGGACAAAACGCCATTTTCAGCGCCCGCCTGTCCGCCACTAATCGGGGCGTCGATAAAGCTCAGGCCCTTTTCTTTGGCGATTGCATAGAGTTCAGATGTGACGGCAGCGGAAACGGTGGTGTGGTCCACGAGGATCGCGCCCGCGTCCATGCCCGCGAACGCGCCGTTTTCGCCTGCGCAAACCTGACGCAAATCGTCGTCGTTGCCCACGCAGGTCATCACAAATTCGGCACCCTTGGCCGCTTCGGCGGGAGTGGCCGCGAACGCGCCGCCAAATTCCTCGGCCCATTTTTCCGCTTTGGCGGTGGTGCGGTTATAGACAGTTACGCTATGACCAGCCTTGGCAAGGTGGCCAGCCATTGGATACCCCATGACCCCGAGACCCAGAAACGCGACTTTTGCCATGATGAATACCCCCTTGCGTCTTTTCCATTGGCGTCACACACCTTCCTAAGCCGGATAGCGCGCCGGTCAACCAAAGAGGTATCGATGAAGAGAGTATTTAAGTGGCTTTTGCGCTTGACCGTCGCGTCCGTTGTGGCCGCGACATTGGCTGTTCTCGCGATCTACTATCTGGCCGCACGGTCCCTGCCCGACTATAGCCGCGACATACAACTCTCTGGTGCCAAAGGGGAAATTGAAATCGTTCGCGATACGGCGGCCGTCCCGCACATTTTTGCAGACGACGATTTCGACGTGTTTTTCGGCCTTGGTTATGCACAAGCGCAAGACCGCCTCTGGCAGATTGTCATGATGCGCCGCACGGCCCAAGGGCGCCTGTCCGAACTCTTTGGTGAACGCACGCTACCCATCGACAGACTGATGCGGCAACTCGATCTCTATAACCTTGCCGCCCGTTCGGTCGAAGTGCAGACCGCCGAAGCACGGATTGCACTGGACGGTTATGCGGCAGGCGTGAATGCCCGCCTGCGCGAAATCAACGAAAAGGCTTTGGGCCGCGGCGCGCCCGAGATGTTCCTGTTCCCCGCGCAAATCGCCCCTTGGACCCCTGCGGACTCCTTGGCGATCCTGAAACTGATGTCCGTCCAGCTTTCGGGTCATCTAGAGGCGGAAGTCTTGCGCGCCCAAGCCTCGATGATGCTGACGCCAGAGCGGGTCAAAGACATCCTTCCCGATGTCCCTGGCGAAGGGATTGCCGCGCTGCCCGAGTATGCTTCTCTCTTTGATGCGCCCCTGCCCGCACTGGCCCGCGCCGATCAGGTCAAGGACCCGCTTTCGCCCTTTCCCGAGATGGACTTTGCTGGGGCGTCGAACGCGTTTGTCGCCAGTGATGCGCGGTCCGCAGCCGGTGGCGCGCTCTTGGCGAACGATCCGCATTTGGGATTCAGTGCCCCAACCATCTGGTATCTCGCACGGCTGGAACTGCAATCGGGAGGCGTCATCGGCGGCACCATTCCCGGTATTCCGTTGGTCCTGTCAGGCCGGAGCGAGAAGCTGGGCTGGGGGCTGACCTCCTCTTACCTCGACGATCAGGACCTGTTTATCGAGGAAGTAAACCCCGACAATCCGGACGAATACCGTGTGACAGACGGTTACGCGCCGTTCACCAAACGCCCGTCGATCATCAATATCAAAGGTCAAAGCCCCCAGACGTTCATGCTGCGTTGGACACGGAATGGCCCCGTGATGCCGCCAGAGCATTACAATCTGGGCTCGATCACGCCGCGCGGTCATGTGGCTGCACTGTCATGGACCATGCTGACTCCGAACGACACCTCGTTCAGCGCAGCCTTTGACATCATGCAAGCACAGTCCGTGCCCGCCGCGATCAACGCAGCCGAGGACTTTATCGCCCCCTCTCAGAACCTTTCGCTGGCCGATGCCCAAGGGAACATCGGCCTCAAGCTGATTGGTGCGATGCCCCGACGCCTGTCCAACCATCAGAGCAAAGGCCGCATGCCAAGCCCCGGCTGGCTGAACCGCAACCGTTGGCGCGGGCGTTTGGACTACCACACGTCGAACCCCGAATTTCTGAACCCCGAAGGCGGTATTCTGGGCAATACCAATAACAAGATCGTGGATCGCCCCTTTCCCGAACATGTGTCGTTTGAATGGGGCGACACAGAGCGCGTGCAACGCTTCCGCCGTCTGATGCAGGCGCGCAAGGTCCACACACGAGAAAGCTTTATCGAGGCGCAGCTCGACACGGTGTCAATCACCGCGCGGACCCTTTTGCCGCTGATCGGGGCTGATCTGTGGTTTACAGGCGAGGCCGCCGCAGAAGGCACGCCGGAACGCACACGACAACTGGCGTTGGAGATGCTGGCCGGCTGGAACGGCGAAATGAACGAACACATGCCGGAACCGCTGATCTACGCCGCGTGGCTGCGCGAGCTCCAAGACCGCTTGATCCGGGATGAGTTGGGCCCACTGGCGGGCAAGTTCACTCATGTGGAGCCCTTGTTCATCGAGCGCGTGTACCGCGACATCGATGGAGCCGCCGAGTGGTGCAACGTCCGCCAATCCGCCAAAGAGGAAACCTGCGCCGAGATGGCGCGTCTGGCGCTGGACGACGCGCTGATCTGGATTTCTGAAACTTACGGCACCAAGCTGCAAAGCTTGCGTTGGGGTGACGCCCACCAAGCGACCCACGATCATCAGGTCCTTGGCGAGTTGCCGGTGCTGCGGTACTTTGTCAACATCCGGCAGTCCACCAGCGGCGGAGATGATACGCTCTTGCGGGGCTTGACCAAAGGGTCGGGTCCGGACCCCTTCCTGAACGTGCACGGCGCGGGATATCGTGGGGTCTATGACTTCGCGGATCCAGAAAGCTCTGTCTTTGTGACGTCGACTGGCCAGTCTGGCCACTTCTTGTCGCGGCATTACGACGATCTTGGGGTGCGCTGGCGTTTGGGGGAATACGTGCCGATGGCGCTGGACCCAGAGCTGGCCCGCGCCGCCAATCTGGGGATCACGACGATCACACCGCAATGACGCGATCAGGCCCGCCACGCGCGGGCCTTTTGCTGTCAGATCGTGTCGAAATCCAGAGTGATCACTGAGCGATAGGTGTCGCTGGGTCGCAAAATAACATCGCAAGGACATTGATCCCCAGCCATGTTCACCGCATTCGGCCAGGCCTGCGGCTCTAGACAGATCGCGTCATAGGGCTGATAGAACACCCCCGATTTCCCTGCGATACTGCCGTCCAACGCATTGCTGGTGTAGACCTGCAAGCCCTGCTGATTGGTGGTCAAGCGCATGCGCCGCCCCGATACGGGGTCCGCCAAAGTGGCGCGGCCTACGTCAAGGCACAGGCAATGATCATATCCCTCCAACGCACCCGCACGGATCGCAGAGGCGCACCGCCGCCCCTCGCGGAAATCAAAGGGCGTCGCCCCAACCGGCGCAGGCCCCAGAGGGATTTGGTGCTCATCGGTCGGCAAATAGCGGCTTGCTGGCACTTCAAGATCGTATTCAAGCGCCGACGACGGACGGTCCCTCAGCCTCCCGTGTCCCGCGAGCGCGAAATAGCTGTGATGGGTCATCGCCAAGGGCGTCGGTGCGGTGGTTTCGCCCTTATAGGTGATCCCAAGGCGCACGCCGCCTTCTCGTTCCTGCAGCTCGTAGCGGGTTCGGACCGTCAGAGCACCCGGAAACCCTTGATCCCCGTCGGGGCTGGTCAGTTCCAGCGTGACACTGGCCGACGTCAGATCGACGATCCGCCAGTTGCGCCTGTCAAACCCCTCTGGCCCGCCGTGCAGGGTGTTTTGACCGTTGTTCTGCGGCAGCTGGTAGGTCTGCCCGTCGAGCGTGAACTGACCCTTTGCGATCCGGTTCGCCACGCGCCCCACGGTCGCGCCAAAATTCTTGCGATGCGCGACATAACCCGACAAGTCGTCATGCCCCAGAACGACATCATCCAGATGCCCTGCCCGATCCGGCAACACCAAACTTTGGAGCGCCGCGCCAAAGGTGATCACCCGCGCCTCGGCCACGCCGGCGCGCAAGGTGACAACCTCGACCGGCGTTCCGTCCGGCAACTGGCCAAAGGGCGTAGGCTCAGTCATGGAACGGATCGGTGTCGCGCTTGTCCGCCAACAAGAACGCATCCGCCACCAGTTGCATGGGCGCCAGATCGACCTCGCTTTGGCCCGCAGCGATCAATTCGCCGAACCGTTTGTAGAGTCGCCGATATTCTTCGTCTTGGGCCGCAATCAGGCAGGTGTCCCCTTGGTGCAGAGTCGCGCCGCCATCCCGCAAGGTAATCGTGCAAGTTTCGGTCTCAACCTCGATATCCCACGTTTGCGGGCCGGTCTGACGCCAATCGAACACGGCGTGGACAGGCGCGCCCTTGGCCGAGCGCATCTCTAGTTCCGCCCCGATCGGCGCTTGTTTGTTTGAGGGCACCTCAAGCATCGCCGCGTGCACATGCACCGGATCAGGCATGATCCGCGTCAGGATCGACAGCGCGTTGATGCCGGGGTCAAACACCCCAAGGCCACCCGATTGCCAAATCCATTCTTGGCCCGGATGCCAATGGCGGACGTCTTCGCGCCATGAAATCTTGACCGACGTGATTACAGTGTCCGACAGCATCTCGCGGGCTTTTTCGACGGCCGCAGCCTCGCGCGAGTGCCATGTGGCGAACAGGGTCACGCCCTTTGCCTCAGCCAAGCGCGCCAGCGCCTGCACCTCTGACACGGTCGCACCCGGCGGTTTTTCCAGCATCAGGTGGCGGCCCGCTTCTATCGTCGCGACCGCTTGTTCAAACCGGCCTTGGGGTGGCGTGCACAGGGAAACCGCCGCAATATCAGACCCTTCGAGCATCGCGTGAATGTCCTGAAAACACAGAACTCCGTCCAGAGATGCGTTCCGGCTGGCGATGGCGGTCAATTCCAGCGCAGGCGTGTCTGCCAGCGACGGCAAGTGTTGGTTGCGGGCGATGGTCCCAAGGCCCACGAGCCCCAGAGAAATCGGTTTGGTCATAGCTGGCTCCGCATGAGGGTCGTTAGGACAAAGGAAAGGCAGGCTCGGGCCGCCCCGCAGGCGCGCCCTCAATCACGAAGGTGGCGCCGGACAAGGGGGCATCCGTCAGGTCGTCCGCGCTAAGCCCTTCGGTCGCAGACGTGCAGAACATCCGCGTAAAATCCGCGCCGCCCATGGCAGGGCATGTCACATGGGGCGCAGGCATCGGAAACCGCCCTTGGAATTCGCCTTCAGGGGTCAACACATGCACGGCACTGTCGCCCCAGCAAGCCACCGCGATCCGGCCATCCGCCAGAACCACCGCCCCGTCGAGATTCAAGCCAAGGTCACGCACATCGGCCAAGACATCGGGCGCGCCAGTCGGCCAGCCCGCGCTATCCACCGCAACGCGCCAAAGCAGTCCGGTTGGTGTGTCCGTAAAGTAGGCGCATCCGCGCTCTGCATCAAAACAGATAGCATTCGGGATCGAGATATCAGGAAACAACTGGCGCAGTTCTCCTTGGGCAAAGCGGTAGATCGCGCCTGCACCCGTTTCGGCGGATTTCCCCATGGTCCCAATCCAGAACCCGCCCCAAGGGTCGCAGCGCCCATCATTGGACCGCGTCACCGCATTCTCAGCCTCAAGCGGCGCGAGCAATGCTCGGCTGCCTGTCTCAAGCTCAAAGGTCCAGAGGCCCGTTTCAGACGCAACAAGCAGCCGTTCCTGATCAATCCAAGCCGCAGCAGAGTGCATTTCTGGCAGTTCCCACTGACGCAGATCGTCCGCGCCACGCGCATAAAGACGGCGGCCGGTAATATCGAACCAGAACAGCTCTTGGCGCTCGGGGTGCCAAAGTGGCCCTTCGCCAAGCTCGCATAAGGTTGTGTCGAAAGTGGTCATGTTAGTCCTCCGCCCCGCGAGCGGCATCGTAGGCAGCCACGATCTGCGCGGCACGCGCAGCGATCTCTGGGACCGCCAAGCCTGGCGTATAAAGGGCTGTGCCGATCCCAAATCCGTCCGCACCCGCTGTCAGCCAAGCGCCAAAATTATCGGGTCCAGCGCCGCCTACGGCATAGACCAACGTCCCCTTTGGCAGCACCGCGCGCATCGCCTTTAGCCCGCTGGGGCCAGCCAACGCACCGGGGAATAATTTCAAGCCCGTCGCGCCGCTGCGCAGCGCCGTAAAGGCTTCGGTCGGTGTATAAAAGCCCGGCCAGCTTTGCATATCCATCGCGCGCGTGGCGCGGATGACCTCGGCGTTGCAGTCCGGTGATACGACCAGAGTGCCCCCGGCTTCGGACACACGGGCCACGTCGGCGGTGGTCAAGACCGTGCCCGCGCCGACGGTCGCGCGGTCTCCGACCGCTTCGTTCATCGCGGCAATAGAGTCGAACGGATCCGGCGAGTTCAGTGGCACCTCCAGCGTTGTAATGCCTGCTGTCACCAAAGCTTCTGCCGCTGAGGCAGCGTCCGAAGGCGTGATGCCCCGCAAAATCGCGATAATGTTCCGAGCGCTCATGCTTGCTCCGTCAAATAGAGTTTTGTTAGTCCGGCCCGCACCAAGTCACCCCCGTCGCGGGCCGCAGCATCCACCCCGATCTGAACGAGCGCCGCAAGATAAAGGTCGCACAAGGCCCCGCTTCCGATCACCATAGTAGGGCGCTTGGGATCCAGATCCGACAGCTCCGCACCGATCAACATGCCAGACAGCTTGCTGCGCGCGGCGACCGGATCGCTTTGCCCCACAAGCTCTTCGGCGCGGATCGAAAACAACCGTTTCAGCGCGTTCCCCGCGTGGCCAATCTGCACACCATCGGCAAAGGCCATGGGATCATGGGCCCCTTTGGCAATAGAATGCTTTAGGATCGAATGAGCGCAAATCAGATTGAAATGCTCGCCCGTCATGTGGGTCGCAAAGCGCTGCACTTGCCCGTCTACCAATTCCACATGCTTGGAATGCGTGCCGGGCAGCAAAAGGACACCTTCGAAATCGGGCTGCTGGCTCAGAAACCCCGCAATTTGAACCTCTTCGCCGCGCATCACGTCTGCTGGCACTGCCTGCGACAACCCCGCGATGATCCTGACATCCAGCCTTGGGTCCTGCGTTTCCACCTTTGTGGTGTCCCCGGCGGCCACGGGCGCACAGGGGACAGCGCGGTACGGCGCTTCTTGCCAGCCTTGGCGCGCGCCCACCATGCCGCACGCAAGAACGGTGGTCAGCCCATCGCCAAGCCAGCCCGAGACGAGGCTGATCAAAGCAGGCTCGAAACTGTCTTGGGTCAATCTCCCCATCCCGTCGTCCGAGGATGCCTCGGCAAGGACCTGATCCCCATCCATTGCCCAAGCCCGCAGCCGACTGGTTCCCCAGTCGACCGCAATCCATTCAGCAATGACTGCGTCCGCCATCGTGGTTACCCCAAATCGTCCGGCAGGATCGACGCGGGGATATTCTGGTAGCACACGGGGCGCAAGAAGCGGCGGATGGACAGGGTACCGACGGATGTCGCGCCAAAGTTCGTCGACGCCGGATAGGGTCCGCCGTGAACCATGCTGTCGCAAACCTCGACCCCCGTGGGGAAGCCGTTGGCCAGAACCCGGCCTGCCTTGCGCTCCAGCACCGGCAGCAGACGGCGCGCTAGGCCAGCATCACCGTCGTCCATGTGCAGGGTCGCGGTCAGCTGGCCGACAAAGGACTTGGCGACCTCAATCATCTGGGCCTCGTCCTTGGCCACGACCACCAGACCGAGCGGGCCAAAGACCTCTTCGCTCAGGGCGTGGTTGCCGATCCAGTCATCGGCAGAAACGCGGAACAGGAACGGCTTGGCCTCGCGGGTGTCGCACATTGACGTCAGCATGTCCTGAACCCCAGCCGCGCCCTGCATCTTGGCCGCACCATCGCGATAGGCCGCCGCAATTCCGTCGGTCAGCATGACCTGCGCACCGCTCTCGGACAGGGCTGCACGGGCC
>NZ_JAOARZ010000012.1:0-11470 GCF_025210255.1 Donghicola sp.
AGGAAGCTCTCGATCGCGGAGTATCGTACTTTGCTCGGCGAACTGGAGGCTCAATGCAAACAGATGTCCACCGCGGTGGACGCACCAGAAACAATGAAACTGCCCGCCAATGACGGGCAAACTGTCCGCCACCATTCTAAGTCTAAAAAAGAACAAAAAGATTTAGAAAGCGGGACCAACAGCCAAACACCTCCCCTGCAAACGCTCACAACAGTTTGTGACCAGGCTACATCGTTCGCAACGAACTCTCTTAGGAACTGGCACGATGTCGAAAGCCACGCGAGAACGCTCGCTCCAATGATGGGAATCCACGAAAGCACCTTCGAAAAGGCTGCTAAGAAGATAGGCTCTCAAAAAGCATCATGCGCCATCTTCATAATTCTCCAGATGAGCAATCGCATCCGAGACTTTGGAGCGTATTTCCACAGCATCACGCTCGGTCGCAGAGAAACTGACTTCAACCCATCACTGTTGTTGGAGAGGCTTTCTCGTTCTGGGACAGCAACTGCGTGATGTCCACCGCGGTGGACATGTTGAGAGGTAGAGATGGGCTGTGAAAGGGGTGACGGGAAGTGAGATCGGGAGAGTGGCTTCCGGCGCCCGTCGCGGAGAAGATCTGATGGCCAAATCTGCCCAGAAAGTCACCCTGTCCCCGTCCCGGGACATAACCTTCGACAAGCTCGTGCTGAGCCAGTCCAACGTCCGGCGCATCAAGGCCGGTATCTCGGTGGAGGAACTGGCCGAAGACATCGCCCGCCGTGGGTTGCTGCAGAGCCTGAGCGTTCGGCCCGTTCTGGCGGATGATGGGACCGAGACCGGCAAGTTCGAAATCCCCGCTGGCGGCCGACGCTTCCAGGCCCTGTCTCTCCTGGTGAAGCAGAAACGCCTGGCCAAGACCACGCCCATTCCCTGCATCGTGCTGGATGCCAATTCCACCATCCTCGCCGCAGACGTCTCGCTCGCTGAGAACATGCAGCGTGCAGCCCTGCATCCGCTCGACCAGTTCCGCGCCTTCGTGGCGTTGCGGGAGAAGGGTCAAGGCGATGAAGAGATCGCAGCCGCCTTCTTCGTCACGCCGCAGGTGGTGAAACAGCGCCTGAAACTCGCCGCCGTGGCCCCTGCCCTGCTCGAACTCTACGCCGAGGACGAGATGACGCTGGAACAGCTGATGGCCTTCACGGTCAATCCGGATCATGAGCGCCAGGTTCAGGTCTGGGAGGCGATCCGGTCATCCTGGAACAAGGAGCCCTATCAGATCCGGCGGATGCTGACGGAAACCTCTGTGCGGGCTTCTGACCGTCGTGCCGTCTTTGTTGGCGTCGAGGCCTATGAGGCTGCTGGTGGCACCTTGTTGCATGACCTCTTCCAAGGCGATGACGGCGGCTGGCTGGAAGACCCTGCCCTGTTGGATCGTCTCGTCAGCGAGAAGCTTCAGGCCGAAGCCGAAGCGATCGCGACCGAAGGTTGGAAATGGATCGAGGTCTCGCTCGACCTGCCCTATGGCTACAGCCACGGTTTGCGGCGGCTGAGCGGAGACCCGGCGCCGATGACGGATGACGAAGGCGCGGCCCATGCCAAGCTGCTTGCCGAGTACCGGGCGCTCGAGGAGGAATACGAGGGCCAGGATGAATTCCCTGAAGAGATCGACGCGCGTCTTGGCGACTTGGAAGTCGCGATGGAGAAGCTCGAGGCTCGGCCGCTGATCTTCGTCGCGGAGGACATCGCGCGGGCAGGGGCTTTCGTCACGCTTGATCGCGATGGCGAGCTTGCAGTTTATCGGGGCTTTGTCCGGCCCGAGGATGAACCTCGGCAAGATGCCGACGTCCACAGCGGTGAACAGGCGGCAGACGGGCAGGGCGTTGAGCTTTCAACGGGGAGCAAAGTGGATGGTATCGGCCATGGCACGGTGATCACCTCTGCTGTTCAAGTGCTTGGCGCGAACATGCCCGACGACGAGGACGATGGTGCGTTTAAACCGTTGCCCGAGCGTCTGATCATGGAGTTGACGGCGCATCGGACATTGGCACTGCGCGAAGCTGTCGGGCGCTCCCCCGACGTCGCGTTGACGCTGCTGCTCCTGAAGCTCGTGGGGGCACCGTAAAGTTAATGCGATTGCCCGTGTAAAATGTGACATAGCGGTATGACCGACGCTCGCCTCTATCGCCGCCACCGTTTCCCGCCCGACGTGATTGCCCATGCTGTCTGGCTGTATTTCCGTTTCCCCCTGAGCCTGCGGATGGTTGAAGACCTTCTGGCCGAGCGCGGTATTATCGTGTCGCACCAGACGGTGCGGGCATGGGCCGAAAAATTCGGGCGGGAATTCGCGAAGACAATCCGTCGCCGTTCGGCTGGCAAACTCGGCGACAAGTGGCATCTGGAAGAAGTTGTCATCTCAATCGGGGGCCGCAAGCACTGGCTTTGGCGGGCCGTCGATCAGGAGGGCTTCGTGCTGGATGTGCTGGTTCAAGCCCGCCGCGACCGGCGGGCTGCCCTGCGCCTGATGCGCAGGCTCTTGACACGACAGGGCCATCCGCCACGGGTTCTGGTCACTGACAAACTTCGCTCATACCCGGCGGCGAAGCGCCAGATCATGCCGGGGGTCGAGCATCGCTCACACAAGGGTTTGAATAACCGGGCTGAAAACTCACACCAATCGACCCGAAGGCGCGAGCGCGTTATGAAACGCTTCAAATCCGCCCGGCAATTACAGCGCTTCGCTTCCATCCATGACCCAATTGCCAACTTGTTTCACCTGCCTCGCCACAAAATGACATCCGCAGATTTTCGCGAACTTCGTGCCGCCGCCATGGAGGCGTGGCGCGACATCGCTCGACTCGAAGCCGCATGAACACCGCAGCCGGTCCAGTTTTTGTGCTTGGCCGGTTAAATTTACGGTGCCGCACTCCCTGCTAAAGTTTGCGACAGAACCGGTTCACCAAGGTGTCGACCGAGCGCAAGCTGAAGGAAGGTTGCCAACTTGCCTTTCCAGTGCGCATGCTATACGTCATTGACACATACACCTCGAAAACCTATATGGAACTGACGATGACACGATTGCAAACAGTGGTCGAACTGCCCGAATTTCAGAGGCGCGCCAAGGCAATGATGTCGGACCAGGAGCGCGAGGCTGCGATCAGCTTCATTGCCGCCAATCCGGAAGCGGGCATCTCTCTTGGTGGCGGATTGCGAAAGGTCCGTATCCCGAGAGAGGGGGGCGGAAAAAGCGGCGGCTTCAGGACGGTGTATGTCTTTGGCGGGACCCATATGCCGATTTTCCTGATTACGGTCTTTGCCAAGAATGAGAAAGCCAACCTGTCAAAGGCCGAACAGGCCGCGGCAGTAGAGATGAGCAAGGCGCTTGTCGCTAAATATGGAGACGCAACATGAGTGCATTCGAATCCATCACCAAGGGGCTGGAAGAAGCGCTGGCCTTCACAGATGGCGACTTGGCCAGCGTGAAGGTCCATGAAGTTTCCGTTGCTGAGGTCGATGTCGCCGAAGTTCGGCAACGGACAGGCCTGTCCCAAGCGGAGTTCGCCAAGAGCATTGGCGTCGCGAAAGGCACGCTGCTGAACTGGGAACACGGGCGTCGACACCCGACAGGCCCGGCACAGGTTCTGCTGGCACTGATCGCAAAGAAGCCTTCTGTCGTACAGGATCTATTACGCGGCACGTGAACCGGGGCCTAAGCCCCGATTTTCTTGATGCGGATTCCAAGCTTGCGGGCATTGTCGACGATGTTATCGGTGATGCCCGAACCGTGGGTGGCGATCAGACCCTGCGGCATGGTCTCGAGCAGCTTGTCGTTGCGCTTGAACGGGGCGACCTCACCGTGGCTCTTCCAGTCGGGTTTGAATACCACTTGGGTGACACCACGGGTATCAGGCCAACGGGCCGCGATCATTTCTGCACCTTTGGGCGTGCCGCCATGGAGCAACCATGTCGGGGTATTTCGCATGGGTGGCATCGAGGACGGACCAGATCAGATCGTAGGCCTGATAATCCCCGCCCGAGAAAGCAATCCGCGTGCCTTCAGTGCAGTGCACCTCGGTCTCTTTGCGGCGCTTGGCCGAGAGATAGGTCCGGCTGTCTGTCCACCACGGCGGAGGTGAGACCCCGATGCGAGACCTTGGATCCGGTGCGGGGCAGCCAAGGTGAACCCGTGGCGGCCGCGAAGTGGTACACAGCCAGATCGCGCATCTGCTCGAAGGCATCGCGATGGTCCCGGAGCTTCAGCCCGATCATCTGGAGGCGCTCGAGCTCGACCGAGGCGACCTCGGAGCCGTCCTGGATGGCCAGACTTTCCCGGACTTCGAATTCATTGTCGTCGAGGAGCTTCTGGACATGGATCAGCCGGCGATGGAAGATCGAGGTGAGGGACCAGAGCATCTCTTCGAGATTGTCTTCCAACTGGCTGCCAGTGAGGAGGCCGGTGGTGGTGTCAAAGAGCGTCGCCATGGCGAGATCGACCTCGTCGGGCTGGGGCTGGGGGCGAAGATCGGTCTCGCCGGGGCCGGGCGTTGCGCCATGAAGTGCGAGATGGTCGAGGATGGCGGACGTCAAGCCGGTTTCCTCTTGGATGTCTGTCTGATGGGGCATTGTCTGGCTCCTCTGTTTGATCTGACCCGATTTGGATGGGGAGATACCAAGACCAGCTGCGACCTGGCTGCATCCTTCAGGATCGGAGCGAAGCGTCACATTGCTGCCCGGGCGAGGAGCACTCTGCTCCGGTCCGCCGGTCCATCGCTCCCTTTTCCAAACGGGATCAGATCGAACCTGCGGAACAACTGCCCTGCCGGACCTAGTTGAGAAAGTTACCGAAGTCCTGAGCCTAATGCATCATGCCTGACGAGCCGGTACCCGGCTCGTCAGGTCCAGCGGGCAGAGCGTGAATACGCCGACGGATCAAGTCTAGTCGGCTGCCTCTGACGGGATTTCCAAGAGCAACTTGCGGATTTCGGTCACCTGCGCCTCGGCCGAAATCCAGTTGTTGGCCTGCGCCGACAGGGCCTGCTCGATCCGCAATTGGCGGCTTTCTATGGCGTCGAGGCGTAGCAAGATCGCCTCGGCCAATGCTGTTTGGCGTTCCAGTAATTGCCGTTCCATCGGGGACAGGTTGGGGGCGAGGGGCATCAGGTATCCTTTGAATTTGCAGGGGGCGGTCGAGCCGCAAGGAGGGGATTTGCAGCGGAGTGAACGGGCCGGACATCCAATTGCGCAGGGTCAGAGCCAAACGAGGCCAGCGCATCAGGCCGAAACGGCTGCGGTTGAAATCTGCCCGTTTTTGCCAAAGTGCGGGCAGGCTCTGGATGGAGTTGCGGATTTGGTTAACTCGTTTCTGTATAATGGTTTCCTTGGCCGTACCTTGGGGGATCAGCGCGGGCAGACTGGTAAACGCCGCGTCAAAGATCGGACCCGTCAGACGCATGCGCTGGTTCGGTGACGTATCGGGCGTACCGATGGTGATGTGGTGCTTGCCCATGCTGTACACGAGCTGCCCGTTCGCCGTTAACCATTCCAGCAGGTCATCGCGGGACTGGATGGATTTGGCAAATACTGCCTCAACGATACCAGCAAGCAGAATGGTGCGCGGCGTTTGCGGAATGGGGGAGCCTTGGCGCTTGGCTTCTGCGTGCTCTTTGAGCTGCCAGTCAGGCAGATGCACCAATCGTTTCAGCATCGGATTGCGCGGATCAGCCCAAGCGAAGCGATGGTTCAGCACATCCTCGACCGCCTCGCGCAAGGCACGGTTGCCAGCGCCGGGCGGATCGGGGTTGTAGGCACGGATTTTGCCGTCAGCGCGCAGCACCCAGCGGGGGATCAAGAGGTTAACCTCCATCCGGCCCGTATGGGTGTGGGTTGAGGCCAACACAGGCGGCCGGTTGGCGGCAGGGATGCCCGCGAATGCAGCCGCAAGCCACATCGTCAGAGCATGATTCACACGCCCCCGTTGGACAGCACACCCCGCGTTAAAAGCCGCGACATCCACGTCTTTGGGCGCGAAGGACAGCACCGCGCTGCGGTATTTGTGCTGGCCTGGCGCCATCCGTATCGCCGCGCGGATCAGCGTGGGATCGCCCATCAGGATCTCGGGGGCGGGCGAGCGGTTAACCAGCTTGTTCGATTTCCGCACCGCGTGGTCGCACATGTACCCCACGGCATCTTGCGAGCCTGATGTCGCGTCCTTGCTGTAGCGGGCGTGGGTGATCAGCATGCGTCACCCTCCAACCTATAGGCCCAAGGCAGCGCGGCCCTGCGAAAGCTACGCTCGATCGCCAGCAGATCCGAATGCAGAACCAAGGCATCCGTTGGCACAGCGTGCAACTGTCGCGCAATCGCGGCCAGCTCTCGCTCTGCCTGTATCAGGGCCAGAATGGTCCCCATCCGGTCCGCAGATGGACCACGCCGGCGATGGGCCGCGAGCAGGTATTGGCTGACGGATAGGTCGGCCTGTTTGGCGGCCTTGGTAATTTCCAGCCGCTCTGACGGGGTCACATAGAGGGCATCCCAACGGGTGCGCTTATCCTGATCCGGTTTTCTGGGGCGTGCCATTTATTCCTCCTTCCAGAGTTTTGCCCCCGCGGTCCGAGGCGCCTTGCTGAGAGGGTGACCAATAGCACCTGCACAGTCACGCATTGTAATTGCACAGTGCCGCACAATAATCGCACAGTATGACACAGTAGGTGATTGCGAAATATTAATTCCGCACCTTTCGAATTTCGAATTAATAATTCGAAAATCGCGAGAGGGTGATGCTCACAGTGAGCGCCGCACAATTGGCAGATCGCGTATTGCAGCTTTGGAATCTTTCCACCGGGTGTGTCGAAGGTGTCTGATTTGCGAATTTCATTTATGAAATTATTGCGTAACGTCGATCCACGCCAGTAACGCATTCCGCATTATTACGCATTTTCAACGTTATACATCGATTTCTGCGTGAGGGGCCGTTTGCGAGTGCCGCTACGAAAGAATCAAATGATTCCTTGCAAATTAGCTAAAAGATAGTTTTGGACTCTTTCATGAATTGGCGGAATCATTGCCACGTGATGCGAGTTATAGTGAAGGGTTTCGGAAATGAGTTTTCTCAGGGAAAGAATGCAGGAGCGTCTGTCTGACACACCCACCAAAGATCTTCGGTCGCTTCTGGTCAGGGTAATAGAATGCCGAGAAGAAATTCGGCAATTTCGCCATCGGAAAATCAGCTTTGAAAAAATTGCGGAAATCCTTGCTGAAGAAGGGCTTCATATCTCTCCGCGGACCCTCTCCAATTATATTGGAGACATTGGCAAGGCCGAAAAAGCGCTGGCCGATGCAGGCAGCGCCAACCCGACCGACACCGAAATCCGCGCTGAAATCTGGCGGAAACCCACCAAATCCGCCCCCCGCCCCAAACCGCGATCACCGCTTCCGACAGCCCGCCCGTTTTTGGGCGCACCGGGCAGCATGGTCTCTCATGCCACGACTTCACGAAAATCCGAAAACCAACTGTAACTACAGGAGTAACAAGTGTCTGTTTTCACAAATCACCTCATCCTCACTACCTCCGAAAAGGGCGGGTCGGGCAAGTCCACCGCCGCCATCGCTCTGGTCGATGCCCTGCGTTTCGAAGGCATTCCCCTCGCAGCTTATGACGGCAACGTCGATGTCAGTTCTCTGTATGAAACGCTGGGAACACGGGATGCCACGGGGCAGCTGTCTGACGCCCAAGACCCCTTGATGGGTGCTTTCCCATATAGCGTTAGGGATGAATCTCGCACCGTGCTGGTCGATTGCTTGCGGCAGGGCTATGCCCACATGGTCCATGATATTGCGGGCGGCGGGCTGACCGATATGCAGCGGCTGTTTGGGGACAAGCCGGACTCCCTCTATCAGTTTGTTCGCTCCATTGCCCGTTTTGACACTTGCGCTGTGTTCGTCCATTTGTTGACGCCGGACATCAGCACAGTCGCGTCCGTGGCCAAGTACCTGGATATCACCGAAAACCTCGGCGATCTTGGCCATCACGTCCGGCACATCGCAATGCTGAATCTGCAAGGGAACCGGTCCGAGGCCCACTTCCCCCACTGGTACGGTTATACTGATGCCACGGGCGAGGAGAAGGGCGGCAAAACCCGTGCGCGGTTGCTGGCCGCTGGAGGCGCGGAAATGAATCTGCCCGCTATTGATGAGCGGACCATGGCACTGCTCAAGGCGCAGAAGGTTCCCTTCACTGTCGGGGCAAACATGCCGGAAATGTCGATCACCGACCAATCGCGCCTGTACAATTTCACTGAGGATTTCAGCAAGGAACTGACACACGAAATCCGCCAAATTCTGGGGCTGGCACAATGAAGCGGTTTCCCCCGACCAGAGTAGATGCCCTTTTGAAAAACTGGGGGCCGATGACGCGGGCTCAGATGGATCTGGTGTATCAGCGGATCCACAGCGCCGGGATCGACCCGAATGACCCTTTGGCGGTGCAGATCGCAGTGGGGGTGCTGCTGGAGACGAGTCTGGATCAAAGGCTGGATGAGATGGGCAAGCTATCGGACAGGATCGGCGTCGCCGCCTGCGAAGAATACCAGAAATTCCGCGTCATCCATCAGAGTGAGCAGCGCGAGTTTACGCGGCGCGTCACCGATACCGTCCGTGATACCCTGGCAGAGGACCTGCCCAGACTTGCCGCGCAGCACACCCTGCGCGTGGCGGGCAGGATCGGGTTGGCCGTGGCATTGGCGGTGCCGGTGCTCTTTGGCTCGGGCTACTGGATCGGGGGCACTCATGCCAAAGCGGGGGCGGCGGAATATGCGGCCTTTGCCGCGCGCACTGATGCTGGCGAATGGGCGCAATTGCAGTCCGCGAACACAGATTTGGACTGGCTCTTGAAGCAGGTCTGTGTGACCGGTCAATCAGCCTATCACCCGCCGCAGGATGGCAGGCCCGCTTGGTGCCTCCTGCCATTGTGGCTGGAGCCGCAGGAACAGGAACTACGCCCCTCTGCTTCTAACTGGGTAGCAATCCGGTGGGCTCGTCTGACGAGTGGAATCCAGTATTTCCTGAGCCATTCACTCGGCAGTTGACCAGATGGCCGCTGCCATTGACAGTGCGGGTATCGCGCAATGGTCGGATGCCCCAATGTCCTTGGACTTGCCAGAAATGATTGAGCATGTCTCAAAGGGGTGTCCGTGCTTGATGGAGACTTTCTTCGAAAGTCAATGTTTTCGTGATGAATCCGGATGATTTCATCAGGGGAAGGCTACCAAACTTCTGTTCTCGCAAAATTTCTTCTTCTTAAATCTTCAAGGCTACGGCTGCATGTTCTTGTTTTGTTCTTATATTGTCGCAAGTATGATCTGTGTTGCATTTGCTTCAAACGCTAGGCTGAAGATTTATATTTATACCTGATTATTACAAGTTTTTTAATATTCACGCTAAAGCGCTGTAACGCAACTGGACTAGGGGGGAGTGATTTGAGAAAAATCGAAAATTATCTCAAAAAAGCTAAGCCATACTTCTTGGCTGATGGTCAATGCATAAGGTGGAGCTTTGAGGAGTGGAATGGAACGTTTACATATGGGGTAAATATCGAAAAAGATTTCGGTGATTTTATAAGATACCGCAGATTTTACGTTTACAACTTCATGCCCACGCCAGAAAAACTTCGCACATCACCACCGGGTATGATTTACAACAGTGAACTTAAGCCTTTTTCTTTATTTAGTAGGTATGATATCAATAAAGATTTTGGACTTTTAAACAGAGACCTACTCTGGCCCAAAAGATTCATCATGGCAGATGTGACTTAAGATGGTTTGGTCCGCGCTCGTGCAAGCGTCTGCTGCAAGCGGTGTTAGGAGCTAGTACGAGTTGAGTGTTCGACTGGTACGCTGAGAGTCTTCATCTCGGCTCACTCAGGGGCTATGGCTCCACGGAGCAATGGACAGTTTGTTTCAGTAGCGTATCAACCGCCGCTTCTGACGCGATATCCTTTCCGAAGCTTTAAAGTGCGAAGATGGTTGAACACTGCACTCGCGGCCTCTGGTCGTTCGAACGTTTCCGTTCGAACCTGCCCACACGTTCCTATCCGTCCCCAATTCCTGACTAAGGACACCTCGCCGAAAAGCGTGGGTTCAAGTGACAGTGCATAGAACCGAGCCATGTTCCGGCTGGGGTCCGAGCGTGTCAGGTATAGAGGTGTAGGCATGTGTTTCATGCACTTGAGTATCGAGGGTTTTGCCGACCGCGGTCCAATTCAATTTCTGAATCTGTGGCGCGATCCAGATTCAAGTCCTTGATGAACCATCTCTACAAGTTCTAGGTAGTTCGTTCACTACGCTTGCTTCGGTAGTCGCGCCTTAAACGTTCAGACCGTTGATAAGATAATGATCCTTCGTAACGGCTCCATTGGGACCACCTGCCTGAGTTGGGCCTGATGTCTTAAGCTATGTCATTATTGGCGTCGTTACCGACGTCGTATGAGGCAAGGCTTAAGATGCGACAGGAAGTTATTATTGGGGTCGAACGTCGGCGCCGCTGGCGGGATGAAGAGAAGCTGGCCATCCTGGACGAAGTTGGCGTGAACGGCGCCAGTGTTTCGGACGTTGCACGAGCGCATGATATTACCCGTCAGCACATTTACCAATGGCGACAAGAACTGAAGAGGAAGGGCTTGCTAGAGGCTACGGCAGGCTCTGGGATTACTTTCTTACCCTTGGTTGCGCCCGAGCCAGACGGTGTTGATGAACGCTTGGCCGGAGACATTGAGATCCGGGTGGCGAATGGCCGAACCCTTCGTTGCCCAAGTGATCTGTGTTCGGACAACCTGCTGAGGCTCGTGCGTCTGCTGGAGGCCATATGATTGGCCCGGGAACGGGCGTCAGAGTGTATCTGGCCTGTGGTGTCACAGACATGAGGAAGAGGATCTCAAGGCCTATCTTCGGGCAAACCAGCGGTTCCACTTCGCGCTATATAGCGGAAGTGGAAACCCAGAGATGCTGGATATGATCGAGCTTCTTTGGATGCGGTACGGCCCGCTTATGAATATTGTCCGCAGTGGCGTTTTATCTGAGACGGGCGGAAGTCACCATTCGGCGATCATTCAAGCTGTTCGATCTGAAGATCCAGCAGCAGCGAGAGATGCCTTGTGTGCGGATTTGACTGACGCTGCGATTCCCATTCGGTCGGCAATACAGAGAAAGCAAACCAAATAGACAGGCGGTCAGAACACCTCCTCGAACTTTTCCGCTATTAGGAAGAGTTTTCATTCTGCGCAGAAACTAGGCGCATAGCCGAAATGCGCGTCCTGCAACCCTCTGCGCAGATTGAGAAATCGGAGGGCATAAGTTTTGACGGCATTGCCAACTTATTATCGCCTGATCGAGCGGAGCGAAAGCTCTGCCTGTCAGGCGGTCATTTCGGCAGCGTAGCCTTTCCAGAGGTCGAATGCGTCGGTCCTGGCGTGGCGAAATGAGATGGCAGAGAGTTGATAGCG
>NZ_JAOARZ010000013.1:0-10861 GCF_025210255.1 Donghicola sp.
CATGGATGCCGGATAGTCTCACCAATGGTGGCTCAAATCGGCGTCCAGTCTCACATACCCTGAATCGGTTTCAGAAATGCGACACAGACAAGCTATTGAAAACAAATGGAACGCAGTCTCAGAAATTCCGGTAGACCGACAGATTCGGCCGAAATCGCCTCTTTCGCCCTCAAAATTTCCACTCAACCGGTGGACTGGCCTCTTGCTCAATCTGTGGACTCGCGCTGATCCAGCTTCAATCTCGCGCTTTCCTTTGCCCTTCCATAGATCCCGTCTATCCGTGAGCCCCGGCAGTTGGGCGGCACGCCGGAACAGGACGAGGGCAGCCTCGGGCATGACCGCACCGGGCACCAAATCTGCTCCGAAGAGATCATGCAAGATCACCAGCGTCAGAGCCCGCCAGCGCACTGAAAGGTGCTGAAGAGGTGCAGGCCGACCGACGGCCGCACGGGCCTCGTAGGGGCAGTTCCAACCCGGTTCATCGTACCAGAGCGCGAGAACCGGCCGGGCCGCCCCTTCGCGATCGAGCGGCGCCCACAGAGTGCGGATTGCATGTTCAAGTCGATCAAGACGGCCTGAATCCCCTCTGACGATCCCGTTGATCTGGCGTTGGAGGTCGAGGACACCTGCTGCGAAATCAGCCTTCCAAGGGTCCTCTGTCTCCCCTGCCCCGCCGCTCAGAACGGCATGGCACTTGCGACAGAAGGGCCGCAGCAGGCCATTCAGCATGTGAAGGGAAAGCTTCAGGCGGCCGAGACAGGCATGGCAGCGGTCCAGGAGCATGGTTCGGTGCGCCGGGCAAACCACCTCTTCCGCCAGTCGCCAATGCCCCCGCAGATAGGCATCGCGACCGGCAGCGACATCCGCATCGAAACAGGCGAGGCAGACCGGCACAGTCTCGGTCAGAAACCAATCCTGCGGCCAATGAGGATTTCGGGACGCCAGTGAGCTGCGCCGAAGCCGTTCGGGATCGATCCGGCAGGCCTTGGCCCAAAGCCCGAGCAACTCCATATCCGGCGCCACATCGTCAACCTGCCGCGCGCCTGCGTCTCTACCCCCCTCCCCTGCCAGATACACCATCAGCTCAAGGGGCTCCGCCCCGTAGCGCGCGGCAACCCGCGCCATCCAGGACGAAAGCAGTTCGTCTCGGAACGGACGCGGCGCGACGGGCAGTCTGGTCGGCACCATCATGCCCCGGCCCGTTGCTGCACGGGCTTCCCCCGCCGTCGAGCGGTCTGGGTCATCGAGACGAGCGGCAGCACCAGATTGTCGCCAAAACTATCTGCGTCGAGGCGCTCCTTACCCGACCGAACCGCATCTTCTGCCGCCGTCTCGATCAGGCGGAAGATGCGCGCCGTCACACCGGAGGTAATCTTCTGAATCCGCTCTCGGGCCTCCCCGCTGATCAGATCGGATGCCTCACGCAAGGGCAGGATGCGCTCGAAACTTTTCAGGAGCCCGGCGAAAGCAGCATCGTTCTGCCAGGGCTTGAGATGGAACGCCTCGAAGCGCTCGGCCAGTTGTGCATCGGTCAGCAATGCCTGCCGAGCCAGGTCCGTTCCGGCACAAACCAGTGGAATCCGCAGGTCATTGGCCAGGAATCGGATCGCATTGAGAAAGATGCGCTGCTGCCGGAAGGTGCCGGCTAGCATCCCGTTCACCTCGTCGAGAATGATCATCTTCGCCCCCACGGTCCGCAGCAGCGACCGGCAGATATCCTTCTCGCGGGCGAGCGTGCCGCTTGTCATGGCCGGCGCGCCCATGCTGGCCAGAAGTTCGCGGTAGAGATCGCGCTCGATGGGCTCAGAAGGCACCTGCGCAACAACAACCGGGCGGTGGTCAACGCCGGTCACCTGGCTGAACTTCGGCGGGTGGTCGCGTTCGAACTTGCGGACGATCTTGGTCTTACCCATGCCGGTGTCACCGTAGATCAGCAGGCATGGCATCCGGTCACGCGGTGGATAGGTCAGCAGGTTTTCGAGACGTGCCAGAGCAGCCCCTGACTGATCGAAACCGATCCAGCGGTCGGCCCGGATCCAGGCGATGCGCTCACCATCCGGCAACGCCGCGAACCGGCGATACGCAGGATCGAGATGTTCAAATGCGCCGTCCTCGGTCACGACCATTCTTCCACTTCGAACCCCGGATGGTCCCTGAGCACGTTCTCGTCTTCCTCTGGTCTCGGGTCGGCTTCCTCAGCTTCGTAGGCCCCTACCCCACCAAGCGCTCGGTCCCGTCGCTCGGAAAACCGCCTGGCCTCCCGTGTCCTGGTGCTGGCCGCATCAACCAGGGCGCGCTGTTCCTCGATCACCGCGAATATGAGGTCTTCGTCCTCGAGCGCGCGCCCACGCTCGCGCAAAATCGCCTGCGCACAACGATGCTCCGCAAGGGTGATCGACCGATGGCGCAGGTCCGCAAACCGCACAGCATAGCGCTGACCCTCAGGGCTCCGGACAAAGACCGTGGAGAGGTCGCGAGGATCGTAGGACACGCGCAATTGCCGGTCCTGCCGACCTGCCCAGAGGCTCAGGACATCATCCCAATACCGCAGGCCGAAGAGATGGATGCCATCGCGGCGTACCATGCGTTCCGTGCTCGGCAGGAAGTCGATCCGGAACCCCTCGGGATCGTAAGGCCGGCGCAATGGTGCCTCGCGCTGCCCATAGGCCTCGTTCCAGGCCGCGACTGGCGGAATGCCGAGCGAGCGGTGCCGTTCGGCATGATAACGGGTGATTTCCAGCGCCAACCAGTGCTCCAGCTCGTCGAGCGTCATCGCCGACTTGCCCACGGAATCATAGTCGCCGCGGTCCTTGATGCTTCTGAAGGTCGATCCCGGCAGCAGGTGGACCGCCCCCATCATCGTGCCGATCAGCCGCTCGATGTGACCGCCGTAATGTGGCGCCCCGATCGGCCGATACTGCAACGAAATCCCGTGCTCCTCGGCGCCCCGCTTCATCGCTTTTGAGCGGAACTCCTTGGCATTGTCGACGTGAATGGTCTCCGGCAATCCCTCGGCGGGCCAGTCTGCGTCGATCCCCAAGCTCTCCAGCCAGTCGAATTTGGGCTGCACCAAGTGCTGAATGGCCAGTGCAACCGACAAGGCTGATGGCGGCTCCAACGTCAGATAGAACCCTGCCACCATGCGGCTGGCGACGTCGATAGCAAGGGTCAGCCAGGGCCGTTGCAAAGGCTTCCGATGAACCCGGTCCACGACGATGACATCCACCAACGTGTGGTCGATCTGAACCACCTCATAGGCCCGTTCGACCTGATAGCTGCCTGACACCGGGTGATGGCGCTGGCGAGAGGCCTTAGCGCCCTCACGCGCCGCCATGAGTTCCGCCGGATCTATCGCCGCCACACGGTCCCGCAGCGTGGTCCAGCACGGGGGACGCAAACCCCTCTGACTGCACCGCCTGCGCACCTCCTTTTGCAGGGCGTTGATGCTCGGCTTCTGGAGGGACTTGTAGAACTCCTCGATCGCCCCCGCAATCACCGCTTCGATCTCGTCAGGCAGCCGACGGCTGCCCGTCGGTGTCCCAACCTGAGCCGCCAGCAACGAACTGGCGACCGGACGCGCCTTGTACGCTGAGATCAATTCGTACAGGCGAGAGCGCTTGAGACCAAGATCGCGGCAGGCCTTTAGGAATTCGGCACGGTTCGGTGGCGCCTTGCTTGCAAGGCGACGGATCACAGCTTCCCGCGCAACCGCCTGTTCCCACGCAGCATCGTCGACGGCGTTGATGTCTGCTCGATCCACCATGGCCAAACCCGGAAAATAAGTGTCTTATGTCCGATAATGAAACTATAATCCGGGAATGAAACAAGAGCATGAACACAATGATATCAATACGTTAGTGTCCACTAATGGAACAAGAACGACAGTCAGAAAACACCGAAAAATCAAGCTCAGAGCCGCCAATCGAGTCTTCGGTCAACAAAGACGACGAGAGAGATCGCCCTGACGGCGAGGCCTTGAGCCTGCCTTCCTTTGTCGCCGGGTCCGGCACCCTCGATCGGCTGGTCGATACGGCCCGCGACTACGCACGCGCTGCTGCGTCCGAGAACACGCTGAAGGCCTATTCGAAGGATTGGGCGCACTTCGCCCGCTGGTGCCGAATGAAGGGCGCGGAACCGCTGCCGCCGTCGCCTGAGTTGATCGGGCTTTATCTCGCCGACCTGGCGTCCGGGTCTGGCCCCTCCCCTGCCCTATCGGTCTCGACCATCGACCGGCGCCTGTCGGGCCTCGTCTGGAACTACGCGCAGCGCGGCTTTTCCCTCGATCGCAAGAACCGACACATCACGACAGTGCTGGCGGGCATCAAGCGCAAGCACGCGCGACCACCGGTTCAGAAGGAAGCCATCCTGGCGGAAGACATCCTCGCGATGGTCGCCACCTTGTCCTACGATCTTCGCGGGCTACGAGATCGTGCAATCCTGTTGATCGGCTACGCAGGAGGCCTCCGCCGCTCTGAAATCGTGAGCCTCGATGTACATAAAGATGACACGCCAGATTCCGGTGGATGGATTGAGATCCTGGAGAAAGGCGCCCTCCTGACCCTCAATGCCAAGACGGGCTGGCGCGAGGTGGAGATCGGCCGCGGCTCGAAAGATCAGACCTGCCCCGTCCACGCCCTGGAGCAATGGCTGCACTTCGCAAAGATCGATTTCGGCCCAATCTTCGTCGGCACCTCACGCGATGGCAAGCGAGCCTCCGAAACCAGGCTGAACGACAAGCATGTTGCGCGCCTGATCAAGCGGACGGTCCTGGACGCCGGCATCCGATCCGAGCTAACCGAAAAAGAGCGTCTGGCGCTGTTCTCCGGCCACAGCTTGCGTGCCGGCCTCGCCAGTTCTGCCGAAGTCGATGAACGCTACGTGCAAAAACAACTCGGACACGCCAGCGCCGAAATGACCCGCCGATACCAGCGCCGGCGCGACAGGTTTCGAGTCAACCTGACAAAAGCTGTCGGTCTCTGATCTCCTGCCCAAGAACATTTCCGGTTAAAAACGCATCGGTTTTTGCTGTATCATGCCGCATGCCGTTTGAGCCTGCCATAGAAGCTGCGCTCAAGGTGCAACTCCCCTGCCCCGGCCTTCTCAATCATGCCGCGCAGATACCCGCCGGGCGAGGCGACCTCACCCGAGCTGTGTTTCTCGAAGACGAGGGCAAGAGCCACAATCTCGGACCACGCGCCGGTCTGGATGCTGATCGATGTCACCGGCCCTCACATTTCTTTCAAGCGCGAGGCCGCATTGATCTACCGCAACCGGATTTCGAAGATTTACCACCATTCGAGCTGACACGTCACCAATGCGGGTTGCCCAGTGGGCAATCATCTCAGGCCCGGCGATCCCGCAGCGGCTCATCTCGAAAGTTGCCCACCGGGCAACTCGCCAAGCAGATGCATGCGCTTGTCCCGCGAACCACTCCGCCTAACCGCGCCAACACCCTACAGTCAAAACAATCCCAAGGCATAGATGATGCTAGTGCTTCGTCGCTTTTGTTCGCTCAATCGCGCGACCGGTCCCCTTCCTGATTACCTCAACAACGTTGTCGAGGTCCTAGGCCAGTTGAGACCTACGTTCCCGAACCGGAGCAATCAGTTTCTGGAGGATCTCCTCCAAACGCTCTTTAGTGACCCATCACCAAGTCCACCACGTCGTGATCCTCATCGTAAGCATTGAGATAGGTGAAGATCACATTCCCCTCGACACAGCCCGGATCTGCGGCACGCAGATGATTGGGATTCGTGAACATAGACCTCACTGCTTTGCGAATGTATGCCGGAGATGCCGCCTGACTTCGACATCTTGGCCCTTCCATTTGGACCGGCCAAACTTGGGGATGACCGCTTGCGCCGCAGGCAACACCACGCGCCCAGTTTAGGGTTTGGATCCTCCGCGTATTCTCATTTGCTTACTCGATGTTAGGGGCCTGATCCACTCCCACCAGCACGATCGTTGCCTTGAAGGCTGCGATGTCGGCTGCCTGCGTGACGGGATAGCAGAGAAAACCTGACGGGAGGTTTCGCTCATAGCCACGCGACCGGTTTTCATTTTTGATCATCGGGTTTTGCTTCGGACGCGCCGCAGAGACGAAGTTCAGATAGAGCATCGGAAAGCTCAGCCAGGTAATCCAGCGCGACTTCGATGACATTTCGCCGGGTCATGCGCGTTGTCGGTGAGGGCGTGAGCATCGAAAAGGAGAGAGAACTGCTCATGCTTGTCTTTATAGGCGAGTCATCTGTGGACTGATCTTGCGTAATGCCTCAGATGAAGCAGGCCCAATGTGGGGTCCTCCGTGAGAATGCTTGTTTCACTCAACGTGCGTCTTCTTTTGCTAGGAGAGGCCCACGCATGGGGAGGTATGAAAACACAAAGGCCGTTATGAGGCGGTTTCTGAATGAGATTCGTCATCCGGCTACCTGATTGGGAAGCCAGCCACCATTTGACCGCGAAGGGTGCCGTGTTTGTCATGCTACGAACTTGCGTTTCCTCGATCATAGCGCCAATCCAATGGCGGCTCGCTACCAAGTTGCCCGGCGGGCAACTTTATTTTGCAGCCCGGATAACACAACGCGGAGCTCAATAAATCCAAGGTTGCCCACCGGGCAACTTGGAGATGGAGAAGCCCGCGTGTTTGGCAGCGCAATGTGCGCGGGCAGGGTGGGTTGATGCAATCGATGCGCAATATTGAACTATCGAATGACCGATTGCGCGGAGGGTAATTTCTATTCGATGCGGGTGAAGATCTGGATGCTCTAAGCATCAAGTGTAACGGATTAAAAAAGTGGTCGTCTGTAATTGTGAGCATTGATCCGCCACAGCCGCCTCAAAGTACTTCTGAGGCTGCGCGATGCTTTCAATGTTGCGGACCATTCGATCCAAGAGTGAGAGGAGGCTCGAAAGGTTAAGGACTTCAATGACGCGCTCATACGGAATGTTCTTAAGTCCAAGGGACAGTCCTAGAATGCTCACCGCTTCTACGATGCATCTTAAGCTTTTGACCTCTCTTGGCATGAATTCAGCGGCTGACGGATTTGCATTGAGCAAGTCAGCATATGTGAGTGTAGGTGATTGAGCCTTCACGGACGAGGGTGTGATATTTTTTTTATTCGAATTTTTAGGCTCTACTTGGCGGGTATTTTGCACGTCATTGGCGGGCGTTTCCTCTGTCGAGAGGGTGTTGTGATTGGAGTTGCATCGCAGGGCAGGGGAGGAGGATGCGTGGGCTTGGACCGCCGGCAAAGCAGCCGACGTGGGGCGTGCGGCAGGCTTCTGGCCATCCACCTCACTAAGCATCTCCATCAGCGTATCGTGGGCCTCTTGGATCTGCATGAGGGTGGTGGATTTTCTGCGTAGCAGATTTGTAAGTTCAGAGAGGAAGTCACGGGCTGCGTCCGTAAGATCGCAGAGTGTGTTGAGAACCTTCGCACGCAAGGCGAGCGTCTGACTGCGCAGCGCGCGGCGCTCATCATCGCGGCGCGCTGCTTCCTCGACAACCGTTTCCAGCTGGCCGGCGGAGTGGAATGCTGGAGAGAGATCTATTCCAAAAGCATCGCACACTTTACCGGAGCGTTTGAGTGGGAACCTCTTGCCCGTCGCACTGTCCCGTCGGGCAATTAGCCCGCGGGCAACCAGCCTGCGGATGTGGCGGCGCAGGGTGCTTTCATCGATTCCACCGGCACGATGGCAGATCGAGGCGTTCGAAGCATAGCAGACAAGAAGCATATCGCTTTGGGCCGGCACCTCATTACCTTGCCGATCCTTGAGCGGCAGAAAGGTTAGCATGGCCCGTAGAGCAGCAAGATCTCCAGTGTTTAGCTCGAGGTCACGTCGGCACGCCTCGATGATGCCAAAAAGAGTCCATCGCGATATCGGCATAAAGCTCGAAGCCACGTTTGGCGCAGAAGTAACCTGCGCCCCGGCAGCGACTGCCGTGGTTGTGATTGATTCCATCTAATTTCAGACGGCAAAGAGAAACCGTTCACCGAATTCGGTGTTGCAAGCGAATCAATTGTGGACTATCTGTGAGTTGCTACACTTTACAGACGCCCTCTGGAGACACTGTCTTCGGGGGGTTTCTTTTTTGCTGAGGCCTGCTCCTTTTGCTGCTCGTTTTTGTTCTGAGCCCCATTCGAACGGCGCCCTTTTGATGATGAGTTGCCCACCGGGCAACCATCTTGAGGTTTCTGCATGTCACCCAATTCTTCGACGCGAATGGGCGGACGTTGGGAAAATTCAGGTTGCCCGGTGGGAAACCTGGCGGCGAGTTGAAAATTTCATTTATTTACAGCGACTTACGTGTTCTTTTTCAGCCATTCCTGGTAGATATTCTCCATCTCGTCTTCGAGATGCCGCAGAAACGCTTCAGGCGCGCTTCTGCCAGCTTTTACGAGTAGCGAACGGGGCGTCCGATTGAGCTGAAAATCTCCATTGCCAAGACGCACCTGCGGGGCAGGGGGGGCGTTACGCGCGCTTGAGAGCTGCTTCAGCTTCGCATTGAGACCCTTCAGGCGGTCTGGGCTGGGCAAATCACGGTCGATCATCGACAACAGGCGCGCCTGATCAGGCGCCGTATCGAGTGATAGAGCCTTGCGCAGATCCTCCCATGGGCGACGCCCGACGCCATGCGCCGCCCCGATCGCAGTGATCACTTCTCTGGGGATATCACGCACGACACCACGCATCTTGGATGCTTGCGTTTTATCGATGCCGAGTGCCTTCCGGATGGTGTCAGATGTGTAGCCCGCGTCAGAGATCTCAGCGACGAAGAGCGCTTTCTCGATGTAGCTGTTCTCAAGGCGGGCTGCATTTTCCAGCCCTTGAGCAATCACAGCATCTTCGTCGCTGATTTCGACAACCATGGCGCGGACTTGAAGGCCCAGCTGCTGGCAGGCCAAAATACGTCGGCGTCCGTAGACGACTTCGTAGCGATCTCCCCCGACCTTACGGAGAAGCACGGGTACCTGTTGGCCATTGTCTTGGATCGACGCCTTGAGATCCTCGAGATCTTCGGACACATTGAGGCGATCCTTGAAACGCGAGCTGTCTATGCGTTCAGGGTCTACATCCTGCAAGGAGCGAAGCATTTGTTCCTGAAAGGAGTCCCGGAACACTGCGACATTGGGGTTGCTGCGCTTGCGCGGCAAATCTTCCGCAGCCGGACGACGCTCGGACTGCTCAGGCGCATCCAGCGCGCTATCATCTTCGGGAGCATCATTCAGCGCGCTGCGAAGCGTCTTCGAGAAAACGTTCTTCCTAGCCATCACTCACGACCCCATGCTTTGCGTAGATCCGTCTCCAGCTCGTCAGCGATGCCCGAGATGGAGTTGACGACGCGATCGTAAGTGGAGCGCGTCATGTCGCGGGGCTCCACCTCCAAAACTGGCTGCTTGGTGTTGGCAGCATCGCCAATCGCGGTCGATTTGACAAACTCATTGCTCATGACGGAATCGCCGAGCACGGTTCGAAGATATGAGGCGACTTGCAGCTGGGGTTGATCGCCGGCTTCATAGCGCGTGATTAGGAAGCGGATGAAATCGTAGGTCTTGTCCTGATCCTGCTCTTCCACGACCTTCATCAGCTCAGCCGCCATATCCATGAAGGTGGCCAGTGACATGACGTCGAGCATGGATGCGGTGAGTGGGATCAGCATGCCAGTTGATGCGAAGAGTGCCGAGATAACAGCGAAGGAAAGCTGCGGCGGGGTGTCGAACAGCACGATGTCATAGTCATCGCGAACCTGATCAAGCGCTTCTGCCATTCGGCTGTGGAAGGGCGAGCCGGATTTGCCATCACGGAAGGAAAGTGCGGTCTCGTATTCGAACTCGATGATGTCCATCGAGGCGGGAACTAAGTCGATACCAGGGAAATAGGTCTTCCGGATCACATCGCGGATTGGCAACGGGTTTTTGTAGCTAATCACGTTGTAGGAACTGGGCATGTCCGGCATCAGCTCCGGCGACAGGCCGAAGAGGTTGGTCATGGAGGCCTGTGCGTCCAGGTCGATGACCAGAATGCGGTAGCCGCGCAGCGCGAGGAGTTGCGCGACGCTGGTGGTTGAACTGGTCTTGGAGACGCCGCCCTTCAGATTGAAGACGGTGACCACCTTCAGCTCTTCGCCGGGCTGGCGGCGGCGGTATTCTTTGATGCCGATCCGGCCCTCTGCCCAAAGGAAATCACGGATGCCCTGCATCTCTTCCGCGGTGAAATACCGACGATTGCCGTTGACAAGCGTGCCGGTCGGCATCTTCTCTGCGTAGGTCTTGATGTAATGGCGAAAGGTGTTCGGATTGATACCTATGAAGTCGCCGACCTCTTTCATCGAGTAGGATCGCAGTGTCTTCTGCGCGTCCGGCGGGAACATCTCCGCGCTGTGATTCTGCAAGCTTCTCGATAGTTTGGTCGAGAAGGTCTCCAATCGCTTGGAGCCTCGAATACCGCCCATTCTGCCCTCAATTTTTATCGTGTTTCTGACTGCATAACAGATTTTGGGTGATGCGCTACGGTTTTCTGTTGGGGCGTGAAATATGCGGTGAGCGGGGTTTTTAGTGATGACGGAAATAATATATGTTTAACAAAGGCTTAATCATAGCGTCGACGGATGATCTTTTAGATAGAGTTGCCCACAGTGGGACATTGGGTGTGCTTGCTCACGCCTGAGGTATGGCCTGTATCAAGCTGAATGGTGCGATTCGCGCGCAAATGCGAGTCACTAGCAACTGTATTCATCAGGGATGGCGGGGCTCCCATTTCCGCCGTTTTTTGCAAAGAGCATTGGCGATGATGACGAGCTTGCGCGCGACGGCCGTGACGATGACCTTGTGCGGCTTGCCGGCTTTGCGGAGCCGATCGG